>DASZUX010000069.1:0-9519 GCA_035547455.1 Chitinophagaceae bacterium | reverse complement strand
GGTAATGCCTATAAAGGGAATGGTAAACTGTTCACGATGGTATTTTGCAAGCTGCTGCAGGGTAGCAAGCACATTATCTACGCGTATCAGTCTTTCATCTGTATCGTTTATGTCTTCATCAACAACAGCATAGGCCGCGCCTTCTTTTAAAGCATGCTGTGCAAACTGGTTGCCGTTAAAACTGGGCCCTTTGAGTGCAAAAAAAATATCGCCGGGCTGCAGTTTGCGGGTGTCTGTCTGCACACCCGGTTGTTGCAGAAAAATGCTGTACAATTCGCTTATAGTCACAACCTTGTATTTGAAGCTAAATTACAAAGTGTAATGAGAATGGTGAAATGCTTAAGAAATACAGTATGCGCATAGCTGTTTTAACAGCCACACGCTTTGCAAAATAAAGTGTTATCCGTACATTTATCCCGCTAAAGTTTGCCATGAGTTTACCCCGTAAAAAGAAAGTACTTATCATTTTTGCTTGTGCTGCAGTGGCGGTTATAACCTGTGCATGGTTGGTGGCAGGCAGCAATAATTATGTTGACTACAGCACACAGGTAAAGCCCATCATCAACAACAACTGTATATCCTGCCATGGAGGAGTAAAGGCCAAAGGTAATTTCAGCCTGCTGTTCAGGGATGAGGCCCTGGGTAAAACAAAATCGGGCAAGCCTGCCATTATACCCGGTGACCCCGCCAACAGCGAGATGATTCGTCGTCTTACTTTGACAGACCCTGACGAGCGCATGCCCTACCACCATACGCCCCTTAGCAAAGATGAAATTGATGTGCTGCGCAAATGGGTAAAAGAAGGAGCGCCATGGGGCGAAAACTGGAGTTACGTACCCGTAAAGGCAGTTGCAGTACCTATGCCAAGAAAGTTTTTTGGACTGCTTGCTGCCAAAGACGACTGGGCTAAAAATGATGTAGATTATTTTATACTGGATAAACAAAAGAAAGAAGGACTTACCCATTCTCCCGAAGCTGATAAAGCAACCCTGTTACGCCGTGTTAGCCTGGATATTACCGGCATGCCCGCAGCGTCTTCCATCGCCCGGCAATATTTAAACGACAACAGCAAAAAGGCTTACGAAAACCTGGTGGATAGCCTTTTGGCCTCGCCACGATACGGGGAGAAATGGACAAGCATGTGGCTTGACCTTGCCCGTTATGCCGATACAAAAGGTTATGAACGCGATGACGGACGCAATATATGGCGCTACCGCGACTGGCTGATTAATGCCTTTAACAAAGACATGCCTTATGACGAATTTATTAAAGAGCAGATTGCAGGTGATTTGATGCCTAACCCTACCGATGCTGAATACATAGCTACCGCTTTTAGCCGTAATACCATGACCAACGATGAAGGTGGTACGGACAACGAAGAATTCAGAACATCGGCGGTGCTTGACAGGGTAAACACTACCTGGAACGCTATTATGGGTACCACCTTTGGCTGCGTGCAATGCCACAGCCACCCGTATGACCCTTTTAAGCATGATGAGTACTACAAGTTCATGGCATTTTTTAATGATACGCGGGATGAAGATACATACGCCGATTACCCCCTGCTGCGGACTTATAACGATAGCATGCAAAAGGAACTGGATAAAGTGGTTAGCTGGATAAATGCAAATGCGTCAAAACAAACGGCCGGTGAAGAGCGTACTTTTTTGCGTACGTGGCAACCTGCCTATAATTCCTTAACCTGCGACAGCTTTACAAATAGTGAACTGAACGATACAAAGTGGGCGGCTTTCAGGAATAATGCCATCTGTCGCTTAAAAAATGTTGACCTTACGGGGCGCACCCATCTTATTTACCGTTACCAGGGTTATGTTGGGGGCGGGTTGTGGCAAATACATACCGATGCACCCAATGGCCCGGTAATAGCAGCCATTACGCTGCCGGTAACTAAGAATGGGTGGGAGATTGCGGAAGCAGGTATAAAACCCGTAACAGGCGCACATGACCTGTTTTTTACTTACACCAATGCCAATGTAGCCAAGCCCACTGATAATGCGGTGTTGCTTGATTGGCTGCATTTCAGCGAGCCCTTTCCCGGTGCGGGCAAACCCGGTTATGCTGAAATGAAAGACAAATTTTGGAAATTGCTGACTGCCGATGTTGCCACTACCCCGGTAATGATGGATAATCCCGTGTGGATGCACCGCGCATCTTACGTATTTGAACGGGGCAACTGGCTGGTAAAAGGCGAGAAAGTAACGCCGGATGTGCCACATTCGCTTAATCCCTTTCCGGCTAATGCACCACGCAACCGCTGGGGATTGGCGCTATGGATAGCCTCAAAACAAAACCCCCTCACATCCCGCACCATGGTAAACAGGATATGGGAGGAAATTTTTGGTAACGGCCTTGCAGAAACCGTGGAAGATTTAGGTACACAGGGCAGCCCGCCCACGCACCTTGAATTATTGAATTGGCTGAGCTGGAAATTTATGAATGATGATAAGTGGAGTTTAAAGCAGCTGATAAAAACCATTGTAATGAGCGCCACTTACAGGCAATCATCGCTGGTAACACCTCAATTGCTGCAAAAAGACCCCCAAAATAAATATTACGCCCGTGGTGCAAGGGTGCGGCTTTCGGCCGAAGAAATACGCGACCAGGCCCTGTGCATAGCTAACGTAATGAGCAATAAAATGTATGGCCCCGGCGTAATGCCTTACCAGCCCAACGGCATCTGGCTTTCACCATGGAACGGGCAAAGCTGGGTGCAAAGCAAAGGTGAAGACCAATACCGCCGCGCAGTGTACACGTACTGGAAACGCTCTGCCGCATACCCGAGCATGTTAACCTTCGATGGTGTTTCCCGCGAAGTGTGTACTGCCCGCCGCATACGCACCAATACCCCCCTTCAGGCATTGGTAACCATGAACGACAGCGTGTTTACCGACTTGTCAAGAAAATTTGCATTGCTTATTAAAAGCAAAACCGGGGATAATGCAGATAAACAAATACAAATAGGTTTTAAACTGGCCACCTACCACGATATTGATGATAAAAGCGCGGCAGCATTAAGGCACCTGTATGATGTAGCCTATAAACAGTTTAAAACAAATCCTGCAAGCACCAACGAGTTTATGGCCGGCGTTAATAACCGCGACGACCCGGCAACCGCTGCACTTACCGTTGTGGCTAATGCAATTTTTAACCTGGACGAAGTGGTGACGAAGAATTGAACTCAATTTAACTATATAAAATTTGTGTGCTGTAATGTGTAAACGTTTACGCCTCTCAATAATAGCCTCGGTAGCTTTGCTTCATTCTTTCGCTCAATCCAATCTCAAGCTCTGGTATAAAAAACCCGCGGAGATTTGGACAGAAGCCTTGCCCGTGGGCAACGGCCGCCTTGGCGCCATGGTATTTGGCGGTGTTGATACAGAACTGCTGCAGTTGAATGAAGCAACTTTCTGGACAGGCGGACCTGTAAAAACCAACGTAAATCCAGGTTCTAAAAGCTGGTTACCCAAAATACGGGAGGCATTGTTTAAAGGCGATTATGAGCAGGCATCTCAACTGACGCGGCACATGCAGGGGCTTTATTCGCAAAGCTACCTGCCTCTGGCTAATATAACCATCAGGCAGCAACTGCCGGCCAGCGCACCTACAGCCTATTACCGCGATTTAGACCTTAATAATGCAATAGCAAGCACCCGCTTTACCGTTGGTGGTGTTGAATACACCCGTGAAGTATTTATTTCTGCCCCCGAACAGGTAATTGTAATACGGCTGCGCAGCAGTAAAGCCGGTATGATTAACGCTGTTGTACAAACAAACAGCCAAGTACGTTATACGCATGAAGTAGTAAACAGCTCTGAACTGGCGCTTAGCGGCAAAGCACCTGCTCATGCAGAGCCAAGCTATGTTGACAGTAAAAACCCGGTTGTGTATAACGATTCCAGCGGCTGCGGCGGTATGCGTTTTCAATTACTGCTGAAGGCAAGGGCAAAAGACGGAACAATTACAGCCGATACTGCAGGTATATATATAAGTAACTGCAGCGATGTAGTATTACTGGTAAGTGCGGCTACCAGCTTTAACGGCTTTGATAAATGCCCTGACAAAAACGGTAAAGATGAAAAGAAGCTTGCAGCAGATTATTTGGCGGGTGCCGTTGGCAAACCGTATGATGTAATGAAAGCTGAGCATGAAGGTAATTTTGACCAGTTCTTCAACCGGGTTACATTAACCCTTAACGGTAATAAAAACAACCCTGTTGATAAGGCAACGGATGAACGCCTTGAAGCTTACACAAAAGGAGCAGATGATGACGGCCTTGAAGCGTTATATTTTCAGTATGCAAGATATTTACTCATATCCTGCTCTCAAACGCCTGGTGTGCCCGCCAACCTGCAGGGATTGTGGAACAAAGAATTTCGCCCGCCATGGAGCAGTAACTATACCATTAATATTAATACTGAAATGAATTACTGGCCGGCAGAGGTAACCAACCTGGGTGAAATGCACAAGCCTGTTTACGACCTTGTAAAGGCCCTGGCTAAAACAGGTGCTGTAACAGCGCAGCAGTTTTACGGCATGGGTGGCTGGGTGGCACACCATAACAGTGACATTTGGGCATTGAGCAACCCCGTAGGCGATATAGGCCACGGAGAGCCTAAATGGGCTAACTGGCCAATGGGCGGCAACTGGATGTGCCGCGACCTTTGGGAGCATTATTTATTTAGCGGCGATACCTCGTTTTTAGAAACAACGGCTTACCCGTTAATGAAAGGCGCAGCGCGGTTTAGCCTGCAGTGGCTTACAACAGATAGTAATGGTTACCTCGTGACAGCGCCATCAATGTCACCAGAAAATGAATTTGCCTACGATGACAAAAAGCATAGTGATGTGTCCATTGCATCTACCATGGACATGAGCATACTGCGCGACTTGTTCGGCAATTTAATCGCTGCTTCGGAAATATTAGGTATAGACAAAACCTTCAGGGATACGCTGATAAAAGCCAAAGCCAGGCTATACCCCTTTAAAATCGGCGCTAAAGGCAACCTGCAGGAGTGGTTTAAGGATTTTGATGAGGTGGAGCCGCATCACCGCCATGTATCGCACCTGTTCGCATTACATCCCTCCAACCAAATTTCGCCGCTTACAACACCTGAACTTGCCAAAGCTGCCGCGCGTACGCTTGAATTACGCGGTGACGAAGGCACCGGCTGGAGCCTTGCCTGGAAAGTTAACTTTTGGGCGCGCCTGCTGGATGGGGATCATGCCTATAAACTATACCGCAACCTGATGCGTTTAACAAGAGAGAAAGGATATAATATGAGCAACGGCGGTGGTGCATACCCCAATATGTTTGATGCGCACCCGCCTTTCCAGATTGACGGCAACTTTGGCGGTTGTGCAGGTGTTGCAGAAATGTTGCTGCAAAGCCAGGATGGTGAAATATACCTGTTACCAGCCCTGCCCGCCAAATGGCAAAGCGGTAAGGTAACGGGGCTTAAGGCCCGTGGTGCATTTGAAGTAAGCGAGATATGGAAAAGCGGTAAATTAGCAAAGGCTACCATATTATCGCTAAACGGCAACGCTTGCAGCCTGCGTTGTAATGTACCCTTTAAAGTAAAAGGCATAACTGCTACTGCTAAAAGGCAGGCAATAGGTTATACCTTGAGTTTTAAAACAGCGGCCGGGAAAATATACGAGGTAGAGGGGATGCAATAAAAGGCAGTTTGCTACAAAGTCTGGCGGGGTGGCATTATTTATAGAAAAAGGACTAAAAGATTGCAGTATGCAATTAATCCCGTACTGGTAGAGAACAAAAAGCAGGTTCATAATAAAAAAATTATGACACAAAAAGAACTACATAACCAGCGCCTGCTGCGCGAAGCGGAAATGAGGGTGATGCAGATGCATACGCGCCGCCATTTTATTAAAGAAAGCGCAATGGGCCTTGGTGCTTTGGCATTGGGTGCATTAATGGGATGCGGCGGCAAACCACGCAGTACCCAAATTGCTTTTGACCCGGCGCACCCGCTGGCCCCCAAGTTGCCCCCTTTCCCGGGTAAGGCTAAGAGTATAATTTACCTGCACATGGCAGGGGCGCCCTCGCAATTGGAACTATTTGATTACAAACCCGAGCTTGCCAAAATGGATGGGCAGCTATGCCCGCCCTCGTTGCTGGAAGGAAAGCGTTTTGCATTTATTCGTGGTGTGCCTAAAATGCTGGGACCGCAGGCAAAGTTTGCGCAGCACGGCCAAAGTGGCGCATGGGTAAGCGAAAACATGCCACATCTTGCCAGTATTGTGGATGATGTTACTTTTTTAAAGGCTGTTACCACCGACCAGTTTAACCATGCTCCTGCCCAATTAATGGTGCATACAGGCAGCGCACGCCTGGGCCGCCCGAGTATTGGCAGTTGGGTTACTTACGGGTTGGGCACGGAAAACCAGAACCTGCCGGGTTTTGTGGTGCTTACCAGTGGTGGCCGCAACCCCGATGCGGGTAAAAGTGTATGGGGCAGTGGTTTTTTACCCAGTGTGTACCAGGGTGTACAATGCAGGAATGAAGGCGACCCGGTGCTGTTTTTAAAAGACCCCGATGGCATGAGCCGCGACCTGCGCAAAGCAAGTATTGATGCCATAAACCAGGTGAATGCGGACGAGTACAAGACTTACAACGACCCGGAGATACTCAGCCGCATTTCACAGTATGAAATGGCGTATAAAATGCAGATATCCGTACCGGAGGTTATGAATATTGATGATGAGCCGCAATACATTCATGAAATGTATGGCACACAGCCCGGGAAAGCCAGTCTTGCCAATAACATATTGCTGGCGAGAAAGCTGGTAGAAAAGGGCGTGCGCTTTGTGCAGATATTCGACTGGGGGTGGGACAGCCACGGCACCGATGCCAGCCTTGCTATTGACATTGGTTTTATTAACAAATGCCGCCAGGTAGATAAAGCGGCCACTGCGTTGATATTAGACCTTAAACAGCGCGGCCTGCTGGATGAAACCCTGGTGATATGGGGCGGTGAATTTGGCCGCACGCCTATGATGGAAAATCGTGAAGGCAAACAAAACCCTTTTAAGGGCCGAGACCATCATACGGATGCTTTCACCATTTGGATGGCCGGCGCGGGCATTAAAAAAGGGTACAGCCATGGCGAAACGGATGAAATAGGGTACGAGGCTATTAGTGGTAAGGCCGACCCATTTGATATACAGGCCACCATACTTAACCAGCTTGGTTTTGACCACGAGCAGTTTACTTACAATTTCCAGGGCCGCCCCTTCAGGTTAACGGACGTAAAGGGTAAAGTGATAGAGGAGGTAATAGCGTAGGCGTTTACAATGCAGACGACCAATGAGCGAAAACCCTATTTTTGCAGTCCTTAAAATGTATTATGAGCCAGCATTTATCAGAGCAGGAAGTCATCAGGCGCGAGAAATTAAGTAAGCTGCAGGCAGCGGGCATTAACCCATACCCGGCCGCATTATACCCCGTATCGCATTATTCAGCGGATATAAAAGCCGTTTATACTGAAGAAACCAAGGACAATTTTGCCAATGTATGCCTGGCGGGCAGGGTAATGAGCATTAACGATAAGGGTAAAGTTTTCTTTATTAAAATACAGGACAGTAAGGGTATTATACAGTTATATGTTAAACGTGACGATTTATGCCCCGGTGATGATAAAAGCTTTTGGGATGTTGTGGTTAAACCGCTTGATTTGGGCGATATTGTTGGTGTTACCGGCTTTGTATTTATTACAAAAACCGGGGAAACTTCTATACACACACAATCGCTTACACTGCTGGCAAAGTCGTTAAAACCATTGCCCGTGGTAAAGCGTGACGAATCAGGCCAGGTACATGATGCTGTTACAGACCCCGAGTTTCGTTACCGCCAGCGATACGCTGACCTGGTTGTGAACCCAGAGGTGAAAAATGCTTTCGTACTGCGTACAAAACTGGTGAATACCATCCGCGAATTTTTAAATGAGAGAGGCGCGCTGGAGGTGGATACACCTGTACTGCAGGCAATACCCGGCGGCGCGGCGGCAAGGCCTTTTGTTACCCACCATAACACGCTGGATATGCCGTTTTACCTGCGTATTGCTAATGAACTGTACCTGAAAAGACTAATCGTTGGCGGGTTTGACTGGGTGTATGAATTCAGCCGCAATTTCAGGAACGAGGGCATGGACAGGACACATAACCCCGAATTTACGGTGCTTGAGTGGTACACTGCTTATAAAGACTACTTTTGGATGATGGAAACAACAGAGCAGTTGTTTGAACGTATTGCTATTGCACTGCATGGTACTACGGACGTACAATTTGGCGATAACACTATAAGCTTTAAAGCGCCATACAGGCGGGTGTCTATGTATGAAGCCATTAAGGAAAGTACAGGCATTGATGTAAGTGAAATGGATGAAGATGGCCTGCGTGCTGTGTGCAAACAACTGCACATACAGGTGGATGCCACAATGGGCAAAGGCAAACTGATTGATGAACTGTTTAGCGCAAATGAAGACAATTACAGGCAACCTACGTTTATTATAGACCACCCTGTTGAGATGAGCCCGCTTACCAAAAAGCACCGGAGTAAGCCTGGTTTGGTAGAGCGTTTTGAGTTATTTGTAAATGGTAAGGAAATTGCAAATGCATACAGCGAATTAAACGACCCGGTTGACCAGCGCGAACGCTTTGAAGAGCAGAGCCGATTAATGGAACGCGGAGACGACGAGGCTATGTATATTGACAATGACTTTTTACGTGCACTTGAATACGGCATGCCACCCACCAGCGGTATTGGTATTGGTATTGACAGGCTGTGTATGCTGATGACCAACCAGCCATCCATACAGGACGTGCTGCTGTTTCCGCAAATGCGCCCTGAAAAAGTAAGTGAATAATGAGGCTTAGTCGCGAAAACCAATTAAACTGCTTACATAATTATTTTCCTGTTTTTGATAGACGCCTTGCTGTAAAAACCTGTTTTACTTATTTAGAAAGCTCGTATAGAAATTTCTTAAAACAGGCAAATGCAGGTAAGTGTTGTTGTTCCCACATATAACCGAAGGCAAAGATTGTTGTTATTGTTAGGCAATCTTAACGATTCGGTGCATCCTGTTGAGGAGGTTATTATTGTTGATGCCGGTAATGATATGCTGCTTCCCGCAGATCTATCCGCTTTTCCCAATTTGGCCATTGTTTACCTGCTGTCCCGGCCATCTGTCTGTGTTCAGCGTAACACAGGCATAAAAGCCGCACGGTACCCCTGGATATTTATTTGTGATGATGATATTGAAGTACCTGCTGATTATTTAGCAAAACTTTCAGCCCATATTGAGAAATATCCCCGGGCCGGCGCCGTAACAGGTATGATACTGCAGCAGGCAAACGGCAAGTGGCTTGACAGGTACAATATTGTATCTGTAAAACAACTCTTTGCCAGGTATATTTTTGGGCTCGGCATTTGGGGTAATATTACATGTAATAGTAATAACTACTTTGTAAGAAAAATAAAAG
>DASZUX010000068.1:0-8047 GCA_035547455.1 Chitinophagaceae bacterium | reverse complement strand
CGAGGTGCAACTTAAGACGCGCTTCATCCCCTGCATACTCAACGTTTGCTGAAATGTTTTTTGCCAGTTGGAAAAGTTGTTGCCGGGTATGGTGATTGGCTCCAAACACTAAAAAGGGTATTTCGGGGATGCGCAAAACTTCTTTCCGCAGGCTTTGCAGGGGGTACAGCACACCATAGTTTGCTGATACCTGTTTTAATACACCCGCCGGCACCGAACCAGAGGTGTGTACCACTATTTTTCCCGGCAGTTGTAACATGCCGGCTACAGTAGCAATTGCTTTATCCTGTACAGCAATAATAAATAAATCAGCCTCCTGCGAAATATTGTCAAAGCTGCCATGCTGAATAGCATCCAGCTCCGCAGCAAGGCTATCAGCATGTACAGGGGTACGGCTGTAAATACCCTGTATAATGTACCCCACAGATTTAAGTAAACGGCCAAGAACAGTAGCGGTATTGCCCGAACCTATAATTGTAATTTTTTTTTGCATTGATAATAAAATAGGTGTGAAATTAAACCATCACGGGTTATTAAAAAACAAGCGCAAAACACTATACCTGCTAAATGCAGGCAGGTACTATTTTTTAACAACCCGGTATTAAAATTAATACCCTTTACAGGATACATGTGGTGTTAAAAATGTACATTGCATTCATTAAACGCCCGCTGCATCACTACTACGCGCTTAATATGGATGAATTTATAACATTACTTTACCAAAACCTTTATTTTTTAGCTGCCTTTGCAGGCGTGCTTATTATTGCAAAATTTTTTGCGGGACTTGTTTTTTTTAAAGGAAATGTAGTTGACAGCGTCAGCAAATTTTTCAGATTTTATACCAGTAGCAATATAGGTATGACTGACAGCAACGCGCAAAAGACAATGAAGCGATTGAACAACCTGCTTAACCTGCTGATTTACATACTTGTTTTGGTGTGCGCTACTGTTTATTTTATACACCCCGAAGTAATAGAATAAGATTGCTTTTAAGCATTACCAACCCCCGTACAATTGTTCAGGGTAAAAAAAATCCGTATTTTTTGTAACCTTTTTATTTTGCCAAGGTTTGTATTGGCATATTTCAAAAAAAATAATACACCCGCTGCTTGGATATACTATCAGATAATGCTTTAATGCTGAAAGTGAAATCTGGTGACCTGGATAAAATGGCATTGCTGTTTACGCGGTACCACAGGGCATTATATGGATTTTTATTTCACATGACCGGCAGGCAGGAACAAAGCGAGGATATGGTGCAGGATGTATTTTACCGCATGCTCAGGTCGCGGCACACCTTTACCGGTGAAGGTGAGTTTAAAACCTGGATGTACCACCTGGCAAGGAATATTATTAAGGATTATTACCGAAAGAACAGCAGGACGGGAACACATTATGAAGCTGAAATATTTACAGAAAAATTAAGCGTGAATGCACAGGCTGAGGAGGCAATGCAAAAAAAAATGGAATTAAAACAGTTGCGTGAGGCAATAAACAACCTTGATGAACAAAGCCGCGAGGTACTGGTGCTTAGCCGTTACCAGGAGCTGAAGTATAACGAAATAGCCCAGATACTCGGCATAACAGAAGGAGCGGTAAAAGTAAGAATACACCGTGCGGTTAACCAGCTTAAAAGCCTGTATAAATCACCGGATACAAAAATTGCATGATATGAAATGTGACGGGGACAAAACACAACTAATGCTTTACATTACAAATCAACTGCCGGCAGAGGCGGCGGCGGCAATTGAACGCCATATAGCCGAATGCCCCGGGTGCAAGGCCGAAATGGAGGCTAATACTGCGCTTTGGGACCTGCTGGATGAAATACAGGCGCCTGAACCTTCAACAAACATGCAGGTAAAGTTTGATGCAATGCTGGATGTGTATAAGAGAACCATTGCTGAAAGGCAAAATGGCATAGCCATATTTTTTAACAGGCTAAAACAATTATTTACTATGCAGCCCGGTTTTATTGCTGTTTACAGCGCGCTGCTGGTTATAGCAGGTACTTTTTTAGGGATTTTTATTAAGCAGGGCCGAAGCAATGTGACTGACGACCCGCAAATAAAAGTATTAACAGGGCAGGTGCGTGATTTGAAAGAAGCGGTAACTATATCCCTGCTTCAAAACCCTTCAGCATCTGAGCGCATACGCGGCGTAAGCTTTACCAATCAAATAAAAGGTGAAAATAAAAATGTTATAAACGCTCTTTTCACTACGCTTAATAACGATGATAACCCCAATGTTCGGCTTGTTACCCTGGAAGCGCTTGCCCATTATGCAAACGACCCGGCTGTGCGCGAAGGGCTAATCCAGTCAATTCTCCAGCAGGATTCGCCACTGGTGCAGTCTGCCCTTGCTGATGTAATGCTTAAGTTGCAGGAGAAAAAAAGTGTTCAGCCATTTAAAAGACTTTTGCAGCAAAAGGATCTGAATAACCTGGTACGGTCAAAAATAGAAGAAACTATTACCCAACTAATCTAAACAAACCATGTATGAACAAGTTTTTCTTCCCGGTATTAACGGGACTGGTATTGTGCTGCCTGAATATTTGCACAAACGCGCAACAATTCAGCGAGCATATTTCAAAACAATTTACACCTCAAAAATCAGCAGAAGCTACAGTGCTGTCCATTTATAACCTGCAGGGCTCTATCAAAGTAGAAGGATACAATGGGGATAAAGTACAAGTTGAGATTGACAAAACAATTTCAGCAAAAGACAATAACTGGCTTGAGATAGGAAAAAAAGAATTTCAGCTTGGTTTTGACCAGCAGGCAGATACTATATGGTGTTACATTGCTGAGCCTTATGACAGCAGGCCGCATAGCTGGGAATACAGGAACTGGAACGACAGCCGCAGGATTGAGTACACGTACACGCTGGAGTACACTGTAAAAGTACCGTATAATATGAACATTAATGTGTCAACAGTTAACAACGGCAAGGTAGAGGTAACCGATGTTGCGGGTGTTTTAAATGTGCATAATGTTAACGGGCCCATAACTATAAAAAATGCTAAGAACACTACATACGCCCACACCATTAACGGTAATCTTACTGTTAATTACCTGTCAGTACCGCCTGGTAACTCCAGTTACTACACTTTAAACGGTACCCTTTCCGTTACATATCCCAACAGCCTTTCGGCTGATTTAACTTTTAAGAGTATGAATGGCGGCTTTTATACTGATTTTGATAATGTACAGGTGCTGCCAGCCCGTGTAACAAAATCTGTGGAAAAAAATGATAACGGAACTACCTATAAAATAAATAAAGACAATGATATACGGATTGGCTCCGGCGGGCAAACTTTTCACTTTGAAACCCTCAATGGTAATGTATATATTAAGAAACAATCATAAATTAAACAACATGAAAACTATAAGAATTTTTAGTGTACTGTTTTGTACTATCCTGTTTACCGGTAAAATATTAGCCCAGCAAACAATAACTGTGCCCCTTAGCGACCCGGGTAAAAGCTACAGGCTTGATGTTGGGTTGTTAGATGGCTCAATAAAGATAACCGGGTACGAAGGCAAGGATATTATTGTAGATGTTCAGGCAGATTCAACCCGGCAGAAGAAGTCAGATGATGGCAATAACGGCGGTATGCGTAAAATTAACGGCGGTAATTCCGTTGACCTTTCTGCCACCGAAAAAGACAATACCGTTTCTATTAGTTCAGGCTTTGCAAGAAAAAATGTTACAGTAGTAATAAAGGTTCCGCAAACAAACGCCAGCTTTAAAATAAATACTGTAAATAATGGAAACATTTACATAAACAATGTAAACGGTACGCTTGAGGTTACAAATGTAAACGGCGAAATTGTTTGTAATAATATCTCAGGTTCTGTTGTAGCCAATACTGTCAACGGTAAGGTATTGGTAACCTTCAAATCAATTGACCCTAAAGCGGCCATGGCTTTTTCAACATTAAACGGCAACGTTGACGTAACACTGCCCGCAGACACCAAAGCCAACATGAAGCTTAAATCAGACCGCGGGGAGATTTATACCGATTTTGATATGGCAATTGATAAATCCCAGCCCAAAACCAATGTTACTAATGAGGGCGGTTATCGCCACATCAGTATTGAAGATTGGGTGTATGGCAAAGTAGGCGGCGGCGGCCCCGAAATAATGATGAAGAATATGCAGGGCAATATTTATGTGAGAAAAGCTAAATAGCATCGTTATATCTTAAAGTGCACTGTTCCCTGCCCCGGCAGGGAGCAGGCATATAAAAATCATTATATGTTTACATCATACCTTAAAACCGCTGTCCGCTTTTTGCTGAAAAACAAAATATTCAGCTTAATAAATATCCTCGGCCTTACGCTGGGTACGTTATGTTGCCTGTATATTTTGCTATATGTTGCCGACGAGTATAGCTACGACAGGCAGCATAAAAATGCGGAAGATATTTATCGTATTGATGTACACTCTATTTCTAAAAACCGGGGTTACGAGGATGATTGGTCCACCACAGTTGCACCGGTTGCCGCCTTAATGAAACGTGATTTTCCTGAAGTGGAGCAGTTTACCCGTGTGGTACCTTTTTTAGGCATTGATAAACAATTGCTTGCTTACAAGAATAAAAGTTTTTATGAAACCGATGCGGTATATGTTGACTCCACTTTTTTTGATGTCTTTAATTTTCATTTTGTTATTGGTAACCCATCTTCAGCATTGCTGCAACCATATTCAGTGGTGTTGCTAAAACCTGTAGCTGATAAACTTTTTGGCAGAGAAAACCCTGTGGGAAAAACTATAAGTATTGATAACCAGGATGATGGCAAACATGATTTTGTTGTACAGGGCGTTATTGATGAAAGCTCTGGAAAATCTCACATACATGCAAACATGTTTATAACAATGAACAGCGGAAAGGTAGGGCGTTATATGCTTACTACTGATAACTGGATAAGCAATAGTTATGTATCATCATATATAAAATTGAAACCAGGTGTAAATACAACAGAGCTTGAGAAAAAGTTTCCTGCCTTTATTAACAGGTATGGTGCAAAGCAGTTGAAAGAGTGGGGTATAGAACAGCGGTTTTTCCTGCAGCCTGTACGTTCCATCCATACCACTGTTTTTACAAAAGGTGTGAGTATTACAAAGCCTGTTAATCCTTCGTTTCTTACTATTTTGTCACTTGTAGCTGTGCTTATACAAGTAATTGCCTGCATTAACTTCATGAATCTTTCAACTGCGCGTGCTTCAAAACGTGCCAAAGAAGTTGGTGTTAGAAAAGTAATTGGTGCGGGCAGAAAAGATTTGATAAAGCAATTCATCGGCGAGTCATTGCTACTGTCATCCATTGGTGTGCTGCTGGCATTGCCACTGTTATTATTGCTGTTGCCTTACCTCAACAATCTTACAAAAGCAAATATTACTTATGCTTTCCTGGCAGATTACCGGGTTTGGCTTGCCATGGCCGGTATGATAGGTATTACAGGCCTTTTTGCAGGTAGTTACCCAGCGTTTTACCTGTCTGCTTTCCGGGTTATAAAAGTGCTTAAAGGTAATTTTACCAGCCACATATCTGTTGCAGGGCTGCGGCACTCATTGGTTGTGTTCCAGTTTGCCTTATCCATTATACTCATTACCATCATCGTTATTATGTACAGCCAGTTGAACTTTATCAAAAATAAAAGCCTTGGCTTTGATAAAGATCAGCGCCTTGTATTGTCTTTATATTCAGGCGAGGGCTTTGATAAATTGCCGATGTTTATTGATGACGTGCGCAAACTTGCCGGTGTAAAAATGGCCAGCAATGCAAGCAAATACCTTGGTACGGATATTTTATTTAATAATAACTTTTTAACGCCGCATGAGGATGAATCGCAGGGCACAAATGCAAATTTTATTATTGCTGATGAATATTTTGTGAAAACCAACGGCATACAAATAATTAGCGGCAGAGATTTCAGGCCGGCTGATTCGGCTAAAGTACTTGTTAATGAAACTATGGTTAAAAAAATGGGCTTAACTCCTGCAACGGCTGTTGGTACACTGTTGCACGATAGCCAGGGCCGGGTAGAAGAAATTATTGGTGTAATGAAAGATTTCAACTACGGGTCGCTTCATAATGATGTAAGCAATTTCTTGTTATGGATAAACAATAAGCACAATGGTTACTGGCCTTATATAACAGTCTTTGCTTCAACAAGTGATTATAAAAGCCTTGTATCAAACATGGAAGCGTTGTGGCACAGAGATATGCCGGGCGTGCCTTTTGACTACGCTTTTATGGATGAGGAAGTGCAAAAAATGTATGAAGCAGATATTACCGTTTCCGGCATCATTACTTCTTTTACTTTAATGGCCATATTTATTTCATGCCTCGGCTTGTTTGGTTTGGCTGCCTTTAGCGCGGAACAAAGGCGAAAAGAAATAAGCGTGCGCAAAGTACTTGGCGCGAGCGTTACAGGGCTTGCAGGCCTGCTGTCAAAAGACTTTTTGCAACTGGTGGGCATCGCGTTTATAATAGCGGCTCCCGTAGCATGGTGGGTTATGCATGTATGGCTGCAGGGGTTTGCTTACAAGGTTACCATAAGCTGGTGGATGTTTGCTGTTTCGGCGGTATTGTCTTTTTTAATTGCACTGGCAACGGTAAGTTACCAGGCTGTTAAAGCAGCCATAGCCAACCCGGTAAAGATATTACGCAGTGAATAATACGCCTTGCGGTTAAAGGCCGTTGGTAATAAATAAAGGTAAGCGGCAAATAGTATTTATTCTTAAAAGGTTAAATACGGCATGTTTTAATTTTTGCCCTATCTCGCTTACATTTGTTTGCATGAAGCGTATTGCATTACACCTGGTTGCTGTTTTAGCTGCAACATCCGTATTGGCGCAGCAACAAGAGCCGGTTGTTGGGCCGGGGAAAGCTGTTGACCCCTATCATTACCAGTCAACAAAATCTGTAACCTATACCAGGGCCTGTGTAGCCAGCGCTCACCCGCTTGCCAGCGAGGTTGGCGTAGCTATTATGAAGCGCGGTGGTAATGCATACGATGCTATGATTGCTACACAGCTAACGCTTGCTGTTGTGTACCCGGCAGCCGGTAACATAGGAGGGGGCGGCTTTTTAACGGCAAGGCTTAGTAACGGGAAGCTGCTTGCAATAGATTACAGGGAAATGGCATCAGGCAAGGCAACGAAGGATATGTATCTTGACAGCAGCGGTAACCCGGAAATGAACCTCTCGCAAAACGGCAGCCTGTCATGCGGTGTGCCAGGCACTGTTGCGGGACTTTTTGCTACCCACAAATATGCAAAACTGCCTTTTGCAACGTTAATACAGCCCGCTATAGACCTTGCTGAAAAAGGCTTTGTTATTTCAGCATCTCAGGCAAGAGATTTTAACAGCCTTAAAAATACTTTTCTTAAATATAATAGCAGGCCGGTGGCTTTTGTAAAAGAAAGAGTTTGGAAGGAAGGTGACACACTTTTTCAACCAGAACTGGCAGCTACGCTTAAACGTATACGTGATGATGGCGCCAGTGGTTTTTATGAAGGAGAGACCGCCCGGTTACTGGTTGCCGAGATGCAGCGCAGCAGAGGTATAATAACCTACGAAGATTTAAAGAATTACAAAGCAAAAGAGCGTACTCCTGTTAGTTTTAATTATCGCGGGTACGAAGTAGTAAGCTTTCCGCCGCCAAGCAGTGGCGGTTTACTGCTTGCACAAATGCTTAAGATGATTGAAAAATTCCCGGTGGGCAGTTATGGGTTTGAATCAACCCGCAGTACACAACTTATGATAGAAGCAGAGCGCAGGGCTTATGCTGACAGGGCCGAACACATGGGGGATCCTGATTACTGGAAAGTGCCTGTTAAAACACTTATAAGTGATGCTTACCTGGCCGAAAGAATGAAAGACTATGACTCAACACACGCTTCAAAAAGCGAGAATATTAATGCGGGGATAATACACGAAAGCGACCAGACAACGCATATAAGCATTATTGATGCCGAAGGTAACATGGCTGCTGTTACAACCACGCTTAACAACAGTTACGGCAGCAAAACCATG
>DASZUX010000067.1:0-4455 GCA_035547455.1 Chitinophagaceae bacterium | reverse complement strand
AGGTCTATCAATGGCTTTCTTTTCAACATCATGGCTACTTTGGCTGCATATTCTTTCTTCCCAAAAAAGCCCTCGCTTAATATCATTTTGGAAACTTCTAACCAACTTTGCCTCGCAGCTTAAACCGAACTCACGTTAATTTAAGTGCGAACAAATAAATATTTATCTGCCTTCGTATTCCTCCGCTATTGCGGTTACTGCCTGTAAGTACCATGCCGCATGTGGTATCCACTGTTCCGTCCAGCGCCATTAGTTGCCTTCCGCTTCGGTTTTAAAATCAATACCGCTGCCATCGCCATTACCGTCTTTGCCTGTAATGCCGTTTGATATTCCGCCAACTTCGGAGCCATGCCCGAAATTGGACTGCATATAAGGTACATTGTTTTTGCCAAACCCATACATAAAGCACATGGCATAAGGGTTACATCCCAATATCCACGACAATTGCTGCGAAGCATAAGCAGCAAGAGAATCCTTTGTGCCCCATATATTACCGGCATATACAAGCCGCCCACCTTCAATAGCTGCTGCGGCAAGTGAGCCGAGCCAGGCATCTTCAGCCCTCTTTTACACTGCCTTTGTAAAGGAAACTTTGCCTTGCGTATCCAAACGGGTTGCTTACGTTGTTTGTAACACGCAGGTTATAATCAAGCGCTTTTCTGATAGTTGCCAGTGCTGCGGAACGTAATACAGCGTCGGGTTCTTTTTTGCAAACTGCACCAGAGCAATAACGGGCAGTCCTGCATCGGCAGCATGCCAAAAAGGGCGATTTGCATCATTAGTGATAAAATATCCTGCGTCGCTCAAACGGTTTTCAAGATTATTTGCACGTTTACGGGCCTCATCACAGTATAAATCATAGCCTGTCGTTTTCCAAAGCTGGGTAGCAGCCATTAGGGCACAATAGTCATCTATAATGTTTTTCTTGCCATCATCATCGTATTTTGTGTTGTTTACAAGCAGGTGAGCGAAAGCTCGTTTGGCTGCGTCCAGGTATTCCCGTGATGAATATTCTCCGTGCCGTTGCCATCGGGCAACTTTTGCCAGCGCAGCAATGGCCTACCTCCACCTTCACGAAATGCAGCCTGGTATTCATCTGTTGTTACGCTGTTGGCGTGTAACCCCACTACACGCCGGGCGCTGGGGTCTTTGTTAAAATAGCTGAAGATGATCATATAAAAATAATCGTCTTTGCTTAATGACCGCATAATATAATCAGCACCCCACTAAGCCTCGTTAACCATGCTGTCTTTTACATGCAAATCACTCAACAGCCCTGGTATAGCATCTACAGCATTGGCCAAACTCCATACTACTAATGGTGTTTGCTGGGGCGATACATAATTGGTATAAGCAAGGTGCGAAAAATATTTGCTTACATCGCCCGACGCATCGCACCAGCCACCGTGCATGTCAACAGTTTTATCGCTGCCATACAGGTTTACTTTTGAATCTGCTGCAATTTCCTGCGGGGTATTGGCACGCTGTTTATTGTAGTAATGAATAATAGATGGTATGGTAAGTTTTGCAAGTGCATCTTCTTCAATAACAAACGCAGGGGACTTGCCGGTAACACCGCCCCGTGTAACAGTTATATAATATTTGTCACTGGTATTAAACGATGAAAAATCTGCCTGGTAATAAATTTTTCCTGTTGCCCAATCTTTTACCTGCAAAGGTGTGGTTAAAGCGGCGGTAAAAGCAACTTTGCCGTTGGCGAAATTGATAACCTGGAATTTTTTATCCGGCGGCAGGCCCAGGGCGCTTCCAAAAATGGCAATTTTAGGGCCGTGTGAGTCAAACCCCACCTGGTTAACATATATAACCGGCTGGGCAAAAATTGCAACAGGAAAAATTATTGCTGCAAGCAGAAGACGGGAGAATAAATTCATGGGCATTAAAGCTTATGCTATTAAAGATGCAGGCAAAAAATATAATTACGCAACCGGCGGCCTTGAACAACACCGTATAATTTTGAGTATCTTTAAATATACCATTACTACTTATGCTGTTGCTCGCGTTTGATGCGATGCTATTGATATTTACCAGTGCAGGTGCGGGTATTTTTATGATTACCTGTACAGGGAGAATTTTTGGCAAAAAGGTGTATGCAAACCCTTTGGGCATTATACTGGCAGGTATAGTATTTTTAACCTTGTATTTTAACTTGGTGTCATTCTTGCAGCCGGTAAATTATTACAGCCTTTTGCCTCCTGTATTGTTAAGCATTATAATGTTCGCCCGGCGAAAAGCCGCTTTATTATTCACCGGCCGGGTACAACAGGCGGCAGCTTTTTTATTTTCGCGGCCCAACATATTTGTGACCATCCCCGTTTGCATGATGCTGGCATTCTGCTGGCTGATGCCGCCTGTTAATGCAGATGGGGCCGGGTATCATTACAGTACAGTGCTTTGGTTTGAGACATATAAAGTAGTGCCGGGCCTTGCCAATGTTGATGGAAGACTTGCTTATAACTCTGCAGCATTTATAATAGAAGCGGCATTTGGATTTACCCGTATTGCCGGTCAATCGCTGTATCCTCTTAATGGAGTACTAACCATCTTGTTTTTTTCCTGGCTTTTGAAAAAAATATTACAAAGCAGGAGTACAGTGCAGGGAATAGTATATTTTTTATTGCTATACCTGTTAAACAGGGTTTTGCTTGTAAATATGCCCTCAGCAACGGCCGATACGCTGGTGCTTATTTGCCTTTCTTATTCATTCATACAGGTGTTTGAGGCATTATTGGCAAGACAGGACGTTACATATTTTTTGCTGCCGTTGGTGCTGTTGTTATATGCTGTTACAGCCAAACTATCTGCTTACCCGGGTTTATTACTTTTTATCGTTGTATTGGTTTATCTTAAACAGGATACTTATAATTTCCGGCTGTTAGCAGGATTATGTCTTATGGCTTTCTTTATATATGTGCCATGGTTATGCCGCAATGTTATTCTTAGCGGCTACCTTTTGTACCCTGTGCCCTTTATAGACATTTTTAATGTTGACTGGAAGGCGCCGAAAGATATACTGTTATTGGATTATATATACATTAAACGCCTGCCCGTAAACTTTGATGATGCACTGGTACGCGTGACGCCGCCACCTTTTCCGCAATGGATTTGGCCCTGGGTACAAAAGCAGCTGCACAATGGCATGCGTACTGAACTATTTATTTTATTTGGTGCATTATTATCGCCCCTGTCCTGGATTATTGCTGTGGTAAAGAAAGTAAACGTAACGCGGGTAATATTATATGTGTGGCTTGTACTGTACCTGTGTGTAGTTATATGGTTGATAAACGTGCCTGAATACAGGTTTGGTATTGTATTTATGAGCTTTGCCATTGCCCTGCCCTGGTTATATTATGCAATACGGCGCCCCAAAAAAAATGTGTACAGCACAGCGCTTTTCATTACACTTTTTATTATTGAATCTGCCTGGTATATTTATAGCTCACCCGGGGCAAGGCATATACAGGGCTTTGCCTTTGGCAGGTTCCTTGTATATCCTTTAAAAGACAGGCATTATTATTTTGACAATGATACCGCTGGCATTCACTACACCATGCTGAACAATAATATAAAACTGTATCACCAGGACTCAGCCCATAATTGTATTAATGCCGCTTTGCCGTGTATGATTTATAAATACGGCATTATTGAACTGCGCGGAAAATCCATAGCTGACGGGTTTCGTAATGTGCAGGATGATGTTAGCAGGAATTATCCTTTTGTAAAATAAATTACCGGCTGTGTTTAAGCCATTATAATTATAACTCCGGGTGCATTTTTAGCCCTACGCCAATGCGGTTCCATGCATTAATAGTAATTATCACCATTATAAGTTGTGCTGTTTTTACTTCGCCCCAGGTGGCAATTGCCTTATTGTATAACTCATCGCTTAGACCATGCCGGTGAATAAGGGTTATATCTTTGGTTATGGCCAGCATAAGTTGCTCTTCTTCCGTAAATACGTTCGGCGCTTCTTTCCAGGCGCTTATCAAATACAGCCGCTGTTCAGTTTCGCCCAGTTTTCGGGCATCTTTACTATGATAATTTACGCAGTAGGCGCAGCCGTTTATTTGAGACGCCCTTATGCGTATAAGTTCCTGGTGGCGCAGCTCAATGGACGAGTTGCCAATAAAAGTATCCAATGCGTCCATTGCTTTATATGCTGCGGGTTGTATTTTACCCATTTTAAAACGTGTTGACATATACTGAATTTTTACTGTTAATAACTACGCTGCAAAACTACCGGCTTGCAGGACTATCTTTATAGTCCAGTTTAATAAATACTGGTAGTCCAGGCATGATACCATACAAAACACTTATTGATATTAACAGGCAGTCGCCGGTGGCTGTATATATACAAATAGCCAACAGCATGGTAAATCTTATCCGCAATGGTATTATTAAGCCCGGCAGTGAATTGCCATCAAGCCGGGAGATGGC
>DASZUX010000066.1:0-3084 GCA_035547455.1 Chitinophagaceae bacterium | reverse complement strand
CAACCAATACGCCCGTTGCGTGCACTATAATGGGCGCCGAACTGTTTGGCGCAGGCAATATTGTGTATTATGCCGTGGCCTGCTTTACTGCATATTACTTCAGCGGGCACTCCGGTATTTACCACTCCCAGCGCGTAGCAGTATCAAAAGTCTCGGCGCTTAACCATCATACCAACGAAACCCTGCATACGGTAAGGGCAAAAAGAATTAAAAAACGACAACAATGGTTCAAAAAATCAAATCTCACTCGTTAGGCAAACTCGAAATTTATATTGAACCGGCCCATAAAATAAAGCAGGGTAAGAGAACACTGCTGCGCAAGCTTTTTCCCAAATCGGCCTATATCCATATTATTTCCGAGGCAAAAAAAGATGGTATTTTAAACGCGTCTGTACATCAAAGCCGCGTTGGGTACAGTAATAACGGACATATACAATCTTACAGCATTGATGGCGATAATTCAAAACTCTCAGTTTGCGTTGAGTTGATTGATGAGAAAGAAAAGCTGGAAATTTTTTTCCTGAAGCATAAAGACCTGCTGAAAAACAAGGTTGTGATATACAAGGAAGTGCATTTTTGGGACGCTGAATAAATAGCGCTGATGCACCTGCCTGTTTAATGCCTTTTTTTGCGCAATGCTTTTGTTGCTATTTCCACCTACAGCGGGTTATATTCCTCATCAGTTACATACTCCATCCAGTCAACTACTTTTCCGTCTAAACTTTCCTGTATGGCAATATGGCTCATTGCTTTTGTTGGTGCAGCTCCATGCCAGTGTTTTTCGCCGGGAAAAAACCAAACTACATCGCCGGGATAAACCTCTTCTACCGGGCCGCCTTCGCGCTGTACCCTGCCACACCCTGAAATAATAATAAGTGTTTGCCCAAGCGGGTGGGTATGCCAAGCGGTGCGCGCACCGGGTTCAAAAGTTACACATGCACCTGCTGCGCGGGCCGGGCTGTTTGGTTGAAAAAGCGGGTCAATGCGTACGGCGCCGGTAAACCAGTCTGCCGGGCCTTTTGCCGAAGGTTGTGAACCATTTTTCTTTATTTCCATAATAATTTTTTTTGATTATAATAGCCTCTGCCTGGCCAAAGCCGGGCGCAAAAATGGCGCCTGCATATTCATAACATTAAGCGTTTTAGCCCCCGCATGGGTTAAAGAATAATAGTGAAGATACTGCATTAGCCTGCCTGCAGGCAGTAACATTCTCAAATAAAGCGGAGGCGTTTCGCTCCCCGGCAGAAAACCAACTGTGATTATCAGGGATATAAAATTTTATTTATTTTTGTTAAAATCACTCTTCATGCTAACGATTAATGCCCCGGAAAAAGCGGCTTTCCCCCTGCTGCTTATTGTTTCCGTTTTTATTTCAACAAACATTTTTGCCCAGGAAGGAACACTTGATGCCACGTTTGGTGCAGGCGGAAAAGCAGTAACCAATATTGCCGGTACCGGTGACATTGGTACATCCGTAGCAATACAACAGGACGGGAAGATCATTCTTGCCGGTTATACAACTATTGCGTCAAACCAGCAGGTAGCTTTAGCACGCTATATGCCGGACGGTAGTTTAGATAACAGTTTTGGCGACAATGGTAAAACCACTGCAGCATTTGACGGGGTTGGCCAGCTATTTTGGACAACTATTAAGCTGCAGCAGGATGGAAAAATTGTGGCAATAGTTAATGCAGGCGCCTTTGCAGTAATGCGGTTTAAAGCAGACGGTACTGTTGATTCAACCTTTGGTACTAACGGGCGGGTGATTACCGATGTAAGTGCGTCTGGTGACGAGGCCAATGCGCTGGCCATACAAGAAGACGGGAAGATTGTGGTAACAGGTAATGCGGGTTGCGATATTGGCGTATGCCGCTATAAAACCAATGGTACGCTGGATTCTGCTTTTGGAGAGAATGGAATTAAGGTGATTGATTTTGGTGAATGTGAAAAGATAAACGCCGTGGTTATACAACCCGATAAAAAAATTGTTGTTGCAGGGGGTAGCCAGTCCGGAGCTGCAGCAAGCTTTTTGGCCGTACGGTTAAATGCCGGCGGCGGGGTTGACGCAGGATTTGGAACAAATGGCAGGGCCACCGTTGCCATACGCACCTATAACGAGGCAAAGGGATGTGTGCTGCAGGCCGATGGAAAAATTGTAGTGGGTGGCTATATAAATTCCATTACGAATGCTTTTGGCATTGCACGTTTCAAAAGCAACGGCATGATAGATTCCTCATTTGGTACAAATGGTACGGCTACCGCTGCATTTTCCGGTGCTTCCTGCAGCCCCTATGCGCTTGCGCCTGAGCCTGACGGTAAAATTGTTTTTGCCGGGTATATTAATGATGGCGGTGTACTGGAGGGGGTGCTGATAAGGTATAAAACTGATGGAACGCCGGATTCAACATTCGGGTCCAACGGCATTGTGCTTACTCAAAACAATAACGGCAATTTTATATTTTCCGCGGCCATACAGGATGATGCTAAAATAGTTACGGGCGGTTATACCTATATTGCTGTAAACGGTAATGACTTTGCTATAAGCAGGTACAATGCCACAGCAATACTGCCGGTTAAGCTGGTTTCTTTTAAGGCCTTTCCGCAAAAAAGCACTATAGTGCTTTTTTGGTCAACCGCTGCCGAAATAAATAGCAGCCGGTTTATTATTGAACGCAACAGCAGGCCTGGTGGAGAGTTTGCTGCCATCGGTGCTATTTCGACTATGGGCAATACAAACCTTTTGCAGCAGTACAGCTTTGTTGACGTACAACCATTAAGCGGCGACAATTATTACCGCTTGAAACTGGTAGATAAAGATGGCCGTTTCAGCTACTCAAAAACCGTTCAAATAGTTACTGGTAATCTACCTCACATAATAGCGTATCCCAACCCGGCAGTAAATATTGTAAGAGTAGGCGGGCTAACCGCTGCGGCGGCAATTTCGCTGGCAGACGCTACAGGTAAAATATTGCAACAATATAAAGCAGGCAGCAACGAGTGCGCCATTAATATACAAAAACTGGCAAATGGCACTTACTTTATCCGGGTACTGCAAAATGGTAAACAAACAACCTTAAAACTGGT
>DASZUX010000065.1:0-18676 GCA_035547455.1 Chitinophagaceae bacterium | reverse complement strand
AGGCGTGTATTACCCAATCCCTCCAGGGCCATTGTGTGCGTATGTTATCATCCTGGTAGCCATAGCTGTCTGCATAACGGGCAACATCCAGCCAGTGTACTGCCATTTTTTCGCCATAGGCGTTACTGGCCAAAAGCTGGTCAACCATTTTTTCATAAGCGTCCGGGCTTTTATCGTTCAAAAACTTATCCATCATTTCAATAGACGGTGGCAAGCCGGTAATGTCCAGCGATATTCTTTTCAGCAATCTTTCCTTGTCAGCTTCTTCATTTGGTTTCAACCCCTTTTCCTCCATTTTGGCAAGGGTAAAATAGTCTATTTCATTCTTAACCCATTTCTTATCATCTACCTCCGGCAACGGCACCTTTTTAGGAGGTGTAAATGCCCAGTGGCGTTCATATTTAGCACCCTGTTCAATCCATTTTTTAAACAGCGCTACCTGGTCTTCCGTAAGCAAACCCAGGTGCGAGTCGGGCACCGGCATCTGGTAAGTGGGGTCGGTTGAAGTTATACGTTTGTAAAGCTCACTTTCTCCCGGTTTGCCCGGTACTATAGCAAATGCGCCCTTTGTTTCCTGCAGGGGGGCATACGCAGAGTCGCCAATGTCAAGCCTTAAATGAGCCTTGCGTTTATTGGCATCGGGCCCGTGACAGGCAAAGCATTTGTCGGAAAGTATGGGGCGGATATCAAAGTTGTAGCTTACCTCGTTACTGCCATTACCGGAATGACACGAGGTGATAAATATAATAACAGCAATTATAATAGCTGACAGTACACCAACAACTTTCATGTAAGCAACAATTTAAAACAAGCAATCAAAAACGGTTTTCTCACTTTTTGTGTGCCCCATACACAGATATGGAGTGAAAAATTACGACGGGAAGACTAAGGTAAAAAAATTAGTGTATTTATGACGATATTTTTTGCAGCCGCGGCAAATGGATGAATTATGGCGGTAAAAAAATAAACGGACACATTATACATAGCAATAACTTAATGAAACGCAGATAAATAACGCCGCAGGTTAAAAGGCTGATTGCTTACCTTAGCAGCATGAGAATACTTGTTGACATGGACGAGGTATTGGCAGACGCCATCTCGCGGTTTATTGACTGGTACGAAAGGGATTTTGGAATACGCTATACCGAGGAACAGTTTATGGGCACCAAACTGGCTAACGTAGTGCCTGAAGAACACAGGGAAACAGTAAAAAATTACCCCCATCACCCCGGGTTTTTTAAAGACCTGCCGGTGATAGAAAACAGCCGGCTGGTGCTGGAGGAACTAAACAAGCGCCACGAAATATTTATAGCTACCGCTGCTATGGAATTTAAACACTCACTGTATGATAAGTTTGAGTGGCTGGATGAACATTTTCCTTTTATTCACTGGAAGCGGCGTATAATGTGCGGCGATAAAAGCATATTAAAAGCAGACGTACTTATTGATGACCACGATTTTAACCTTTCAGTTTTTTCGGGCAGGGCAATTATGTTTACCGCCCCGCATAATGTGCATTTTACCAGCTACGAACGCATAAGCAACTGGAAAGACGCGCTTACCATGTTTGACCTGTAGATATTTGCTGTTAATTAGCTATAACCCATTAGCCGGCCGCACACGCAC
Organism: Chitinophagaceae bacterium; assembly: GCA_035547455.1. GTDB lineage: Bacteria > Bacteroidota > Bacteroidia > Chitinophagales > Chitinophagaceae > JABDFW01. The sequence goes on along the minus strand of DASZUX010000065.1, from coordinate 17,050 downwards.
CCATTGCAGAAAATTACATCTTTAATTTCATGCCCTGGTGGGTGGCGTTAAAGCCAAGCGCCTGGTAAAACTTTATAGCACGGGGCCCTGCACCGTATGGCAAGGCTTTATATGTAATATTTAAGCAGGCAACCGGGCCATTAGCCTATGGCATAAATTTCCAAAAGTCAGTATAACTTGCGCCATCTTTATCAATGCCTGTACCGCAATATCCTGCGTTGCCAATTGTAAAGGCTACCATGTCTAACCTGTAGTTAGCAAAAAAAGCTTCCTGCTGCCATGTGTCGTTCGACGGGTCGTACCTCCAGCAGCCTTCGCCAGCGCCTGCAAGGTATCCTTTATCACCTATGGTAAAACCTTTCAATTCAAAAGGCGCGCTGCCAGGGAAACTGCTTTTTTGCACCCAGCTATCAGTTGCAGTGTTGTATTGATACCACCCGCTGACTTTTGTTGTTGCCCCGGCGTATATCATATTGCCTGCCGCAAGTGCTGAAGGTCCCTGCATGGCTACAGGAGCCGACTTTTTTTGTGTCCACGTGTCTGTTGCAGGGTCGTACTGCCACCAGTCAGCAAGCGCTTTTGTTGTGCCACCGCCATCAATTGAAAGGCCGAGGCCCGCATACCCTTTGCCGTTTACGCCAAAACCGATTGCTTCCATTCTTGCGCTGCCGGGAAAATCTGCCTTTCTTGTCCATGTATCACTCCCGGGATTGTATTCCCAAAACTGTGTGCTGTTAACATAGCCGGCAATACGGCCAATGCCAACATAGGCCTTATTTCCAATTACCATTGTTACAGCATTCATAAAAGCTATTGGTGGATTATTTTTTTGCTGCCATAAAGCGTTAATAGTATCATATACCCAAAGGTCGCCGTACAGGTTGGTGGATTCCCCCATTATCCCGCCTCCAATAAATCCTTTTGACCCTATGGAAAACCCGTATGCGTTTGTACGCGGATAAAATGCCGGCAGGTCATTCTGTTTCAGCCACAAACCCGGCAGTACCTGGAAGCTGCCGCTGCTAACTGTTTTTTGCCCGCTTACCGAAACGGTTATTTTACCTGTTGTAGCCGTAGCGGGTACATTTACAATAATAGTACTGTCGTTAACAGAAGCGGGGTTTGACGCGGCACCATTAAAATATACAATAACCGGTACTACGGATTTTCCAAAATTTTTGCCGGTAATAGTAACCGCAATGCCATTGCCACCTTTACCGGGGCTAAAACTGGTAATTACCGGGGCATCAGTTGAAGAAGAAGTATTGGGGCTATCGCCCTGCTTTTTACAGCTTAAAATAACAGCGGGAGCAAACAATGCCAGCAATAAAAAACGTATCATGTATATTAGTTATATGGGGTAAAGCCTGTAATTACACTAAACGTACCAGCCAAACATTGCGTTTAAGCACTATTGGTTTAGGGCAAAACAAGTACAAACAAACATACCCAAATTTTTATAGCGATTGCTATAAAAAATAACGGCAGGATATATAAAAATTATAAAAAGCTGCCGGGTAATTATAATAAATTAAACCGGGTGCTTTAATGTTTTTAGACATAGTATTAACCACTTTTGATTTGGTATAATTTGTTAAGTAATTAATGCCGGCAGACACCTGTAATACCTGCGCTACAAAAAATTTTGCATTACACGGCCATCCCACTATTTTTGCAGCCCTTACGGGGAATTAGCTCAGTTGGCTAGAGCGCTTGCATGGCATGCAAGAGGCCACCGGTTCGAATCCGGTATTCTCCACATGATCGGGCACTTATGCATTGGTATAAGTGCCTTTTTTATTAGGGGTACCCTCTAAAAAATAGTAAAAAGGTTTTAAAATAAGTAATCGCAAGGCCTTTAACAGGTAAAAATTAAAATTCCTTCCCTGCGCGGAAAGCGAAGCTTTACCAGGATACTTCAAATACTAAACCTGGTGACCGTACCCCTGGTAATGTATTGCTTTAAACTTTCCTGTAAATTCGGTCATCGGACGACCAGCTATGAACAATAACCTGGAATATAAAATTATACGGCCCGGCAGACAGCTTTCAGATTTTGTTGATAGCTTTTGGTTTCTGTATAACCGGTCAGATGCTGACAAAGAGACGATAGGATTGCCCGATGGCCTTATTGATGTATTGCTTTTCAAATCAGCTTCAGAGCCTTTCCAAATCGCACAACTCGGCGGGCTGACACAATATGAAAAAGCTAAAATACCGGCCGGCAGCGTAATATTCTGTATCAGTTTCAAATTGCTTGCTGTAGAGTATATTTTTGGCGAGAGCGTTTCTGGTGTTGTAAACAGCGGCAGGCTGCTGCCCGATGGCTTTTGGGGATTTACAGAAAACGATTTGCTGGATTTTGGATCTTTTGTAGAAAAGGCCACTAAAAAAATAAAATCACTTTTGCCCAAAGAAATAGATGAACGTAAACGAAAACTATTCGAACTCATTTATGAGTCAAAGGGGGCCATCACGGTAAAGGAGCTGTCCGGAAAAGTGTTCTGGAGCAGCCGCCAGATCAATCGTTACTTCAATGAGCAATTTGGTATTTCGCCCAAAGCATATTGCAACATTCTTCGTTTCCGCGCTTCGCTGGAACATATTGCGAACGGACGGCTTTTCCCGGAAGAACGTTTTTTTGACCAGAACCATTTCATAAAAGAAGTAAAGAGGTTTTCAGGCGTTGTGCCAAAAGAATTATTCAAAAACGAAAACGACCGATTTATACTATTATCAGCCATAAGGCAGACATAATTTTGCATCGCAATTAAACAATGCGGAATTATGTTATTAGACAATAAAAGAATCGCGGTTGTCGGCGGTGGCCCTGCGGGATTGGCCCTGGCAAAGCTTTTACAGCTTAAAGGAGCAGGTGTGAAAGTATATGAACGGGATGCGGACAGGAACGTGCGGGTACAGGGCGCAACACTTGATTTGCATGAAGGTACCGGGCTGGAAGCGGTGAAACGTGCGGGTTTGCTGGATGAGTTTTATAAACTATACCGCCCTGCAGCAAGCAAGATGCGGCTTGTAGATGGAATGCTCAATATTGCATTTGATGACCACTATTTTGCGACCATTACCTCAGAAACGCGCCCCGAAATAGACCGTGCGCCCTTGCGGGACATGCTGTTGAGTTCATTACAACCTGGTACGGTTATATGGGACAGCCATTTCGTTTACATGGAGAAAGAAGTAAATGGCTGGCGTTTGTATTTTAAAAATGGATCAAATGTTTACGCTGATCTTGTAATTGCGGCTGACGGCGCCAATTCAAAAGTACGGCCTTACCTGAGTAATGTGCAACCTGTTTATTCAGGCATCACGTTGATCGAAGGCAACATTTATGATGCGGGCAAATATGCGCCGAAGCTTTTTTCCTTTGCAAAAGGGGGAAAAGTAATGGCGTTTGACGAAGGGCAATTCGTGGGTTATGGTACAAAAGGGGACGGTTCAATCATGTTCGTCGTAAATTTTAAAACGCCGGAAAACTGGCTGGAACAAAGCGGCATTGATTTTAATAATAAAGAAAAAGTTCTTGAATGGTTTAAAAAGGAATTTGCCGCCTGGAGCGATGAATGGTACGAGTTTTTTACAAATGATGCTGTTTATTTTATCCCGCGTCCGCAATATTATTTTCCCTTCGATCAGTGCTGGGAAACGGACGAAAGTCTTACAATGATCGGCGATGCCGCACACCGTATGCCGCCTTATGCAGGAGAAGGGGCCAACGTAGCGTTACAGGATGCTTTTGAATTGACAGACTGCCTGACATGTGGTCAGTTTGCCGATATTAAAACAGCAATCGCTTATTTTGAAAAAGATATGGTTGCAAGAGGAGCAGATGCCACGAAAGACACTTTGGAAAATTCCGAAAGAATGTTTTCAAAAACCGGCCTGGCCCAGATGACTGCATTTTTTAACCATGTGAAGGATAAGCAATAATATCAAGCCGCTGTTGGGTTGGTGATTATGGACGCTGCATGAAACAAAAAGGAATTTATTGGTAAAACTGCCTTACAGAGCATGGGTAAAAGACCGGCTACGTGGGCTATAACCCGTTCGGCAGCGACCTTCTACACAAGCTTTAAAGGCTCTGCAGATACAGCCCTTTTTAAGTGCTGAACATGAAGGACGGGGTGTGAAGTGCTCGTGAACAGCCCCTGCCGTAAGGCTATTGCGTTTACACACTAAAGCCGCTGCCAATACATTTACCCGGTAATTTTTGCAGAAAAATTATCTGCAAGTCCGGGCGCTACCTGCCCCCGTTTTGCGTAACGATAAACTGATTTAATAAGCCAACACAACCATCAAGATAGCCTTGCTTTTGGAGGTCATCTATTTTGCCTGATGCCAATAATTTATCAGTTACAATAAGCAGGTTTACAAAGCTGGTGATAAAAAACCCGCCGCCGTTTTTAGTACCGCCCAAAGATGGAAAAAGAGCTTCAGGCGTTCCAACATAATGTCTTAAACCATATTGGCAACTATTGATACAAAGGTTTATACTCAGTGCTATTTTTACAAAAGCCTTATCAAGGTAATCTTCTGTATCTGACGTTGCTGAAGAATCATACAGTATTTCACCGTTCAATTCATACGCCAGTTCATTTACGCGCTTACAGGCAGGGCACCCTGCAGAATCAACCACCATATCTTCTAACGCATGCAGGTATGGCAGTGCGGCTGTATAGTTTTTTTTAAATTTTTTACTTTCTTTCTTATTGTTACCTGTGTAGTGCAGTTGAGCAAAGGCAACCGCATAATTCCATTGGGATTGCCTGTATTGCTGTGGCTGACCATTCAAAAAGCCATCCGGGATTGGGTCGTTAGTCTGAGCTTGATAATTCCTGAAAGGATTGGTGAAGATAGTGGCAACAGTGTAAAGGTCGGCTGTTTTTATACCATCTTCGTAAAATCCGGAGCTGATATAATCCGGCAGATGATACAGGTTGAATTGTTCATTTTCTGAACACGCTGAATTAATATTGTAATGAAGAACATCATTTGTGTGGTAGGTATCCTCAATTTCATACCGCTTGCGGTCTCTCAGGTAATTAACACGCATCATTCTTGCACACACGCGTGTTAACAAATCCATGGTTGTTTTAGCGTTGCCTTTTGATTTATTGATAAGTTGCAGGTCTTGTACCATGTATTGCGCTATTTTGAAGACGGTGTCTGAAACCTGAAGGTCGAAGATAGAGTCCAGCGCTTTCTCTTCTGCAATTTTATCATGATAGGCCTGTATTTTTGCCTGCAATTTCTCTATCTTCTCCTGCCTTCTCTGAAACTGTGTTTTGGCTCCAACAATCAACCCGCCAAGTTGGTCGGCGGAGTTACTTATGGCGCTAAATGCGTTATTAATATTCTGTTGGTTTTGCTCATTTTGTTGCCGCCATTGCTGAAATTGCTGTGCATAACTGTTGTTTGTGCTGCCTGCGTTTACATTTTTGGGCCCGTCAATAACAAGCTTTTTTTGATTGCTGTTATCAACGGCTGCAACATCTTTTTGAGTATTTGTGTTTACGGGCGGCCCCTCCCATATATCATTCATTAAATTAAGCACATCTGCCTGCCGCGCTTCCATTTCCTGCACGCTTGCTGTCATGGCATCACCTTCCCCATCGGTCAACTGCTGTTGTGCCTTTTGTTTATATTGTAAAAAGGCAGTACGTATGTTATCTAACTTTTGCTGCAGGGCCGACTTTTTGCCGGCATCTGTTAATTTTGCCAGTCTTGCTTCTGCTTCGTTATAAGCCTCATCAAATTTTTGAATAATGGTATTTGTTTTCGATGTAAGACCTTTTGCTTTATCTTTTTGCGGATCAACATATTTCACTGAAACGTTTACCACTTCGTAGCCATTGTACCAGTTTGCCTCATTGGATTGTCTTATGCCGGGTTTATCCAGCTCTATATATCCAAGTTTGTTTGTAGCAACCGTTCCATCTTTCTGTTTGTAATCAAACGATATATCCAGGTAAACACCTTTTTTAATAACAGGATTATTAAACCTGAAATAGGACTGACCACAGTCACCACCCTTCCTGTTATGTATTTGGTATTTGAATGAAATCGTAAAATCTACCCCGGGTGCAAAGGAGTAAATGCTTTTCCAGTCAGTCCAGTCAGCAGTACAGGGGTTATCCTGTGCAAAGGCGTATAATGATGCTGTTAAACTAAAAAACAGGCAAAAAATATTTTTCCCCATAACAAAATTGAATTAATTCTTAAAAGCGATTTATTATAGCCAGAACGGGCTAAAAGCATGGCTGTAATTATTCGGCAGAGTTAATGGATGTGATAGATGATTTAGTAGTTGATATAGTTAGTATGATTAAATATTGTTGCCGGCCCTGGTGTTTTTTTCATGATTAGTTATTGCATGTTTTACCAAATATATAGCCAAAACAAATATAACTAATAGCCTGTAAAAACGGAAATATGGAAATTGTATCTGCGAAACCGCTATACTAACTTTCCGCTCTTATGGATTTAAAAGCCGGAGGCGCCCTCAAAAAAAAACTTACCTAAAAACTGAGACACCCCACCGCTTTTTATATATATCTATAGCTAATTGACATATTGACAATGCGGAAGCATTTGAGATTGCCCCGGATGTATTGGCGCAGGCAAGGCTTTGGCTGTCAGCAAAGTGCCCCCGCAACCTGGCAATAATGCAAGCTGGCCCGGCAACGGCGGGTTCCTGCTTTTTCCTGCGGGACAGGTGAAGAGGAACTTAACTTGTTCCAGTCTTTTTCCTCCTTCTGTCCCTCTTTTTCTATGCTTTTTAGGGTAAAAAAAGCGCACAGATAAATTTAATGCCCTGCTAACCAAAGGATTAATGCAAGCTAGCTGCGCGGTGTAATGCGCGGAACAAAATATTTTTTACACGCCGCTGTAACCATTTTACCTTTCTATGGTAATCTATTACAAAGGCTGATAATTAACATGCTGGTGGCAGAACTGTCTGACGAGAAAATAATGCTCAGGGTAAAGGAGGGATACCTGTCTGAACTAACAGAATTGTTCGACCGGTACCACGTGCGGCTGTACAACTTTTTCCTGAAGCTTACTTTTGACAAGAACACCAGCGAAGATTTGACGCAAACGCTCTTTTACAGGATTATTAAGTACCGGCACTCATACAAAGCCACCGACAGCAGCTTTAAAAGCTGGATTTACCAGGTGGCACGTAACGTGCACATTGATTTTTGCAGGGAAAACAAACGACTGAACGAGCATTTTAAAAAGGTGGACGAGATGCACGAAGAAATACCTGGCCATAGCGACACCTACAGTGAAATTGATTTTGAAAACCTTGACAGGGCTTTGGCAGGGCTTGCCCCGGACGACCGGGAACTGCTTGTGCTGAGCCGCTACCAGGGATTGAAATATGAAGAAATTTCGCGTATAAAAAACATTTCGGTACCGGCCATAAAAGTGCAGGTACACCGTGCCATGAAGCGGCTGCGGGCTATATATTTTAAACAATAACGGGAGTGTATATGAACTGTGACGACATACAATTGCTTTTGATTGATTACATGGATGATACGCTGGACAACAGCACGCGCATACAAGTGCAGCAGCATTTGGCCGGCTGCCCCGCCTGCAGCGCAGCGCTGGAGGAACTGGCGGCCATACAAGACAGCATTGATACTGTAGAAATGGAACAACCCTCACCGGCATTGCGCCAAAACTTTAAGGAAATGCTGCATAATGAGGCCGGCAGCCTTGTTATACAGGCAGTACCCAAAGCGCCGGCCGGCAAAAAGGTAATATCGTTTACGGTAAGCCATTTGCTGTGGCGGGCTGCAGCGGTTATAGTAATATTCGGCACGGGCCTTTTTGCCGGCAGCAGGCTGCAAACAAACAACGGGCAGCAGCCGCAGGTGGCTACACTGCAAAAAGATGTGCAGGACTTAAAGCAAAAGCTGATGATAAATATGCTGGACGACGAAAGCCCAAGCCAGCGTATTGAAGCGGTTAACTACGCGGATGATTTTAATACATATAGTCAGCCTGTGGTAAACGCCCTGCTTAATGCGCTTAACAACGATAAAAACGTAAATGTAAGGCTGGCTGCACTGTACTCCCTTGACAAATTTTCGTCAAACAGGGTACTAATAGATTCGCTGGTATTGTCCCTGCCGCGGCAGACGGACCCTATTATACAAATCGGTTTAATTAACATGCTGGCAGCAAAAAAAGCCAGGCAGGCCATTAAGCCCATAAAGGACATTATCTCCAACACTAATACTATAAAAGAAGTAAAGGTGATTGCAGAAAAAGGATTAAAAGAGATATAAACTAATTATTGAATATTCGGTAAGACAACCACAGCAGGTAAAGGCCGGCTTTACACTGCCCATTCACAAACAATCTTTTCTTGAAAAACAAAAAAACAAAATGAAAACTATACGCATTATAATTGTAGCAACCGCACTATTATTTTCAACTGCCCTGTTAAAAGCGCAGGAGTATAAGATAGCGGTACAAAACACGAAAGACGGCAAGCTTACGCTTACAGATTTTATGGGTGATTTTACCGTTGAAGGTTACAACGGCACAGACATTATTTTAACCAGCACTTCAGACAGGTTTACACACCCGCCGGAAAAAGCTAAGGGTTTAAAGCCCGTGTTTGCCGCCGGGCAGGACAATACCGGTATTGGGGTGTATGTTGAAAAAAACGGCAACACCATAAGCCTGCAATGCCTGCTGCCCATTACTGAAAGAGAAGAGTACAAAATAAAAGTGCCCAACAACCTGGCATTAAAAGTACACTCAGACTGCGGCCGCAGCGGCGATATAACCATTAGCAACATGACCAACGAGGTGGAAGTAAACAACTGCCAGGGCATAGATTTAAAAAACTGCACAGGCCCAATAGTACTTTCTACCATCAGCGGCAACATTGACCTTAAGCTGGGCAACCTGCCAAAAGACAGGCCTATCTCCGTGGCATCTGTAAGCGGCGATATTGATGTTACACTCGCACCTGCTGCTGGCGCCAATGTTGAACTGCGCACGGTATCTGGCAGCATATATTCAGACTTTGACCTGCAGCCTGATAAAGGCAATATGCGGCGTGTGGGCGGTAACAGTATTAAAACACCATTGAACGGCGGCGGTGCTGCACTAACCCTTAGCAATGTTAGCGGTAATATTTACCTGCGCAAAGGGGGGCAGTGAAGAAAGTAAAAAAAGAAAAGGCAGGCGAGATACGGCAGACGTGAGGAGCGAAGCGGGAGAAAAGGGAAAAGGTAACGCCGGATGTAAGGGGGTGTAAAAGCCAAAAGAAGGCAAGCGCCGGAGTGACAGGTATGCGCAAGCCTCTAAAAAAACAATTCAAACTAAAAAAATTATTATATGAAAAATGCAATATTGCTGGTGCTGTTTTGTGCCGGTGTATGCAGCCTGCAGGCGCAAAAGGTGGTGGAAAAACACGCCGCCATTGCAGCCAATGGCAAGATAACACTGAATATACAGATAGCAGATTCCATAAAAATAATTGCGTGGAATAAAAACGAGGCTTACATAAAAGCGACCGTTGATATTAACGATAATAAAAATAATGACGATTATGTGTGGACGTTTGATGATGCCGGCGGCGATTTTGATGTAAAGGCTAAGTTTGCCAGTAACTACCATGGCAACTATAACCGCGATTGTAACTGCAATTGCGGTTATGAAAGCAAGATTTATGCTGAAGTATATGTACCTGAAAACGCCAATATTTCAGTAGAAACCATTAACGGCGATATTACCATTACCGGCAAAACTGCCGATGTAAAGGCACACAGTATAAGCGGCTTTGTTGATTATGCTGTTGCACCCGATACAAAAGCTTATATAAAACTGAGCACTATATCAGGCACCATGTACACCAATGTTGACCTGGGGCTGGATGATAAAAAAATAAAACGGGTTGGCGGTAACAATGTAAATGCTGCAATGAACGGCGGCGGTAAAAGCATTGACCTTGAATCAATAAGCGGGGATATTTTCTTCCGCAAAGCGTAGCAGGTAAACAGTGAATACAGCTTTTTTCTCTTTGTGCATGTTAATTATTAACTCTGCGGGGCGGTCTTTTGGCCGGCCCCTTGGTTATTAAAAAGGGCGGCAAACATGGTATCGGCCCTTAACGCATAACCGGCAAACAACTGTTGCTTTATAAGTGTTAAGCCCTGCTGCTGCAGGTAATCCACCATAGCCTCGTTTTCAGCCTTAAACACCGAGCAGGTGATGTATAACAACCAGCCGCCCCGCTGTATATGGGGTACAACATTGCCGGCAATACTTTTTTGCAGGGCTGTATAATGGGTTATTTTACCCGGGGTAAAAAAATACAATTGTTCCGGTGTACGGCTCCAGGTACCGCTGCCGCTGCAGGGCACATCGCAAATAACAACATTATACTGCGTGGTGTTTACGGGTTTGCTAACATCTGCCACAAAACTTTTATACCTGGTAAGCCCGGCGTCGTTAAACCGCTGCTGCAGGTTGTGAATGATTGAAGGGCGGATGTCAGACACCGTAAGGCTGATATGGCCAAGTGTATCACAGGCCATTATAGCTTTACCGCCACTGGCAGCGCAGCAGTCCCAAACGGAAAGAGGACCATCCTGCGGCAACAGCAGCAATAACTGCGCTATTTGCTGGGAAGAATAGTCCTGCACCACGGCATCTTTGTTAAGTGCAATAAGGGTATCAATCTTAGTGGCATTAGGCAGTGTAATGGTGCTGCCGGTTACGGTATGCGGTAATTGTTGCTGCAATAATGCTTCTGTAACACCCTGCAGTTTGCCGGGACGGGCGCGAAGAAATAAATACGGCTGAACAAGATGTGATAGTGCAAAAGCGTTTTTGTCAATGCCACTACTTAATTCCTCCTGCCACGGAAAAATGTGCCCAGGGTTAAAAGGGTATAATGATTGTACAAAGGCAATGCGCTGCTGAAGGGACAGGGAATGGTTATTAAGCCATTGTTCATTAAAAAGTGCACCCCATTCAGCAATATCATCCGTGCACAAAAAAAGGGCGGTTTTAAGGCGCTGGTCAGCAGGCATATCTTTTAAGGTATGCCCGGGGCGATAATAACAATAACACAAGTGAGTAATATAGCGCCTGTCTTTAGCGCCGTGCTTTTTATGCTGCCCGAAGTATTGCTTAAGATAATGGGCTAGCGGCATGCTGCCGTCGTAAGCATGTATTAAAGCCAGTGCAGTATTGAAATATGACAGAAAGCGCATAACGCCGGTAACAAACCTGTGGTTAAATAAAAAGGCAGTTGATGGTACAACTGCCGGCTAATATTATTAAACGTTGCACTGCCTGTTAAAGTTCAAGCAGCGTTTTAACGGGGTCTTTGCCAAACAGCAATAATTCCGGGTTTTCAAGCAGTTCTTTTACGCGTACCAAAAAGCTTACGCTTTCTCGGCCATCAATAATGCGGTGGTCATAGCTTAAGGCAATATACATCATGGGGCGTATTACCACCTGGCCGTTAACAGCCATGGGGCGCTCCTGTATTTTGTGCATGCCCAGTATAGCACTCTGAGGCAGGTTAATAATGGGGGTGCTCATAAGGCTGCCAAATACGCCCCCGTTGGTTATAGTAAAGGTGCCGCCGGTAAGGTCTTCGGTGGTAAGCTTGCTGTCCCTGGCTTTAGCGGCAAGTTCTATTACCTTCTTTTCAATGCCGGCCATGCTAAGGCTTTCTACGTTGCGCATAACCGGTACAGTTAGCCCGCGCGGGGTGCTTACCGCAATGCTTATATCGGCGTAATCGTGGTACACCAGTTCATCGCCGTCAATATAAGCATTCACTGCGGGCCATTCGCTTAGCGCTATCGCACAGGCTTTAGCAAAAAAACTCATAAAGCCAAGGTTAACGCCATGGGCTTCCTTAAACTTGTCTTTATGGGTTTTTCTTATATCCATTATACGGCCCATGTCCACTTCGTTAAAAGTGGTAAGCATAGCAGTGGTATTTTTAGATTCTACCAGCCTGCGGCTGATGGTTTTACGCAGGTTGCTCATGCGCTCACGGCGTTCGTTACGCGTAAACAGTTCCTGTCCTGCAAATGCTTTTTTGCCCGGGTGAGATAAGGCTTCCAGCACATCATGTTTCAAAATCTTTCCGCCGGCACCGGTAGGCGAAATAGAGGAAACATCTACCTTTTTGTCTGCAATAATAGCAGATGCAACAGGTGTTGCTTTCAAATCGTTTGGTACCGCGGCAACGGGCGCCTGTAATGGCTGTGGTTTTGACGCAGCAGCTTCTGGTTTTGTTGTTTCCGTTTTAGGTGCTTCCGGCATTGCAGCGGCTGCTGCAGCAGGCTTTTCAGCAGTTTCATCAATATTAGCCAGTACACTGCCAATCTGCAGTGTATCGCCTTCTTTGGCTACCTGTGTTAAAATGCCTGCCTGTTCGGCATTTACCTCGAATGTTGCCTTTTCACTTTCCAGCTCTGCCAGTACTTCGTCCCTGTCAACATATTCGCCGCTCTTCTTTACCCACTTTAATAATGTTACCTCGTTAATAGATTCACCAACCGACGGAACTTTAATCTCAATCATAAAATATCGTTTACTATCCTGTTTTTTGTCAGCTATTCATTTTTTGTTACCCGGTACTACCTGCACAACTATATTTTCATCCAGCTCAATATAAAGCATCTTGCTTGCAATCTCTCCACGCAACTTAAGATTCACCTGGCACTCCGTCAAAAACAAAAATCCGGGTCGCTGTTTTATCTTTCGTCAGCCCCACTTTGTTTCACCTTTTTGTTATTCTTTCTGCTGCATTGGTCATAAAATATTATTCAAATATCGCTATTCTTTTATTATGCTGATTAGGGCGGTACTAAATACTAAAGGCAGTTTCAATAATTTCATCCTGCTCCTGTTTATGCACTTTGGCATAGCCGGTAGCAGTGGCTGCGCTGGCATTACGGCTTATAACACCATAGTTAAACTGCTTGAGGTTCATTTGCAGGAAAGAAGCTGCACCCATATTTAACGGTTCCTCCTGTACCCAAAACCAAATAGCGCGACTGTATTTTTTATGCAGGGCGTCCAATTGTTTTACCGGCAGGGGGTATAATTGCTCAAGGCGAATAACGGCCACATCTTTCCGGTCGTCTTTTTGCTGTTTTTCAAGCAGGTCAAAATATATTTTACCACTGCAGAACAGCACTTTTTTAACTCCTGCAGCGTCCACAAAATTGTCGTCTATGGTTTCTTTAAAGCCGCCTGCAGTAAACTCGCTGATATGGCTATAGCTGCCGGGGTGGCGAAGGTTGGCCTTTGGAGAGAAATTAACCAGGGGCTTGCGGAACGGCCATGCAAGCTGCCTTCTAAGCGCATGAAAGAAATTAGCTGAAGTAGTAATATTGGTTACAGCTATGTTAAGCTCTGCGCACATCTGCAAAAAGCGCTCCATACGGGCGCTACTGTGTTCCGGCCCCTGCCCCTCGTAGCCATGCGGCAACAGCATGGTTATACCGTTCATACGGTTCCATTTTTGCTCGCCTGCTGTAATAAACTGGTCAATCATGGTTTGGGCGCCATTGCAAAAATCGCCAAACTGGGCTTCCCATAACACCAGTGCATTAGGGCTTGCCAATGCATAGCCGTATTCAAAACCCAGCACGCCGTATTCGCTTAACAGTGAGTTGAATATCCTGAACTTGCCGGTAGCACCTTCTATCCTGCTAAGGCGGTTATAACTTTCGTCGGTATTTTCATCCCTTAATACTGCGTGGCGGTGGCTAAAGGTACCCCTTTGTACATCCTGGCCGCTCATGCGTACATCGTTACCGTCAAGCAGCAGGCTGGCGTAGGCCATCAGTTCGCCTGTTGCCCAATCTGCCTTGTTTTCGGCATTAAACAGTTTAATCTTGTCCTGCAGTATTTTTTCAATTTTTTTAAGCGGTGTAAAGGTTTCAGGCCAGGCCATAATTGCATCAAACAGCTTTTTAAAGCCAGCCTCACTGATAGCCGTAACAGGCGAACTGTCAAAATCCGCCTCTGTAGCTTTACGCAGGCTTTTCCAGGCAAGCTCAGGCTGCTGGTAGGTGTAAGGCAGTGGGTTTTGTTTTATTTCATCCAGCCTTTCCTGCAAATCGCTCCAGAATTTCTTCTCCATGTTTTTGGCCATCTCCCTTGCATCTGCCTCGCCGTTTTCCAGCAGGTAATTGGTGTACACTTCCCTTGGGTTGGGGTGTTTGTCAATTAACGCATACAGGTGCGGTTGTGTAAACTTCGGGTCATCGCCTTCGTTGTGTCCATGCCGGCGGTAGCACACCATATCAATAAAAATGTCGCTGTTAAAATCCTGCCTGAAACGGGTTGCAATCTGCACGCATTTTATTACAGCCTCGGGGTCATCTCCATTAACGTGTAATACCGGTGCATGCACGGCCGATGCCAGTGATGTACAGTAGTCTGAACTGCGGGCATCGTCAAAATCGGTAGTAAACCCAATCTGGTTGTTTATTACAAAGTGCATGGTACCCCCTGTGGAGTAACCGCGTAACTCGCTCATTTGCAGTACCTCGTACACTATACCCTGCCCTGCTACCGAAGCGTCTCCATGTATCAGTATAGGCAGTATTTTATCATAATCGCTGTTATACAAAACGTCGGCCTTGGCCCTTGCAAAGCCTACTACAACCGGGTCAACCGCTTCAAGGTGAGAAGGGTTGGGCATTAGTTTCAGGTGTACGGTTTTGCCACCCGTAGTGGTTACCTCGCTGCCATAGCCCATGTGGTATTTTACATCGCCGCTGCCCATCGTTTGGTCAAGCTTGGCGGTGCCTTCAAACTCACTGAATATCTGGGCGTATGTCTTTCCCATAATATTGGCCAGCACATTAAGCCTGCCGCGGTGTGCCATCCCAATTACCACTTCCTGCACATCGTGGTCTGCGGCTATATTAATAATTTCATCTAAAGCGGCTATGGTGGTTTCACCGCCTTCCAGCGAAAACCTTTTTTGGCCTATGTACTTGGTATGCAGAAACTTTTCAAATATCACACCCTGGTTTAGCTTCTCCAGTATGCGCTTCTTTTTTTCAATGGGCAGCGGGTTTGTAAACTTCCGCTCCATTTCATTGGTAAGCCAGTCAATCTTTTTTTGGTCGCTAACATACTTAAACTCAATACCTACGTGCGATGCATAGCAGCTTTTTAAATGTGCCAGTATATCCCGCAGGGAAGCAGGCCCCAGGCCAATAAGGTTGCCTGCATTAAAGGTTTTATCTAAATCTTCTTCGCTTAAACCAAAAAAGCCAAGGTCAAGGTTGGCACCCCTGTCTTTACGCTGCCGTATTGGGTTGGTTGAGGCAATAAGGTGCCCCTTGTTACGGTAGCCCAGTATCAGCCGGTAAACCCTTATTTCTCGCATCCAGTCTTTAGCAGCATCTGCCGGAGGAATTGCTGGCGCAGCAGCAGTTCCGTTGGCGCTGCCATTACCATTGGCGGCGTGGCTTGAAACGGCAAAATCAAAACCTTCAAAAAATTTCTTTAATTCGGTATCAACACTTTCCGGGTTTTTTAAGAAATCCTGGTATAAATTTTCGATAAATGCCGGGTGTGAGCTGGTGATATATGAAAAATCCTTCATGGCAGGAAGCAGTTTCCCAGTTTTATTTGAGAAATGAGTGCAAATATCGTTTATTAACAGTAAAATTTGTGTCAAAAAAATAGGTTGAAAATTGCTAATTGATGTGATGAAAATTTTTTAATGTTAAAAATTTCATTTTTTAAGATATAATCATACCTTTGCCGTCCCAAAAAAGAATTTAATGGCAAATCATTCAGCTACTAAGAAGGATACAAGACAGGCTGCCAAACGCAGGGATAAGAACCGTTACTATGGTAAAACTACCCGTAACGCAATTCGCGACCTGAAGGAACTGAAGGATGAAAAAGCACAGGCCGAAAAGCTGCCTTCTGTAATTTCTATGATTGATAAGCTGGCAAAACGTGGCATCATCCACAAAAATAAAGCTGCCAACTTAAAGAGCCAGTTGGCTAAAAAAGCCGCTGTTAAAGCATAGTTAACAGTATTTTTCTTTACATATTTAGCCATCCCGGTACAAAACGGGATGGTTTTTTTATGCCCGGTAGTGGTACATAATACTACCGTTTCACTCTTATCCTCCCTACCTTTACGGTAAAACACGCCTATGCGCATACACCATGTGTTTGCAACCCTGCTCTTGCCCTGTACCGCTTTAAGCCAGGTAAATGCTTATAAACCAGCAACATCCATAAAAACCATACCGGGTTATACGCTTGCCTGGCATGATGAATTTAATGTTGACGGTAAGCCCGACAGCACTAACTGGAATTACGAGCAAGGTTTTGTGAGGAACGAAGAACTGCAGTGGTACCAGCCTGCCAACGCCAGGTGTACCGGCGGTGTTTTATTAATTGAGGGCAGGCGGCAAAGGGTTGCTAACCCGCATTACCAGCCGGGCAGCAGTAACTGGCGCAGCGCAAGGCAGTATGCAGAATATACTTCTGCCTGTATAACCACGGGCAGGCTGCGGCAATTTGGTTACGGCCGCTTTGAAGTAAGGGCTCGTATTGATACGGCAATGGGCGCATGGCCTGCTATCTGGACGCTGGGGACCAGCCGGGAATGGCCAGGTAATGGCGAAGTAGATATAATGGAATTTTACCGCGTAAACAATGTGCCTACCATTTTGGCAAATGTGGCATGGGCAACACAGCAGCGCAATGTAGCAAAATGGAATACTCAGCGTACACCGCTGGTACATTTTACAGGTAAAGACCCCGATTGGGTAAATAAATTTCATGTGTGGCGAATGGACTGGAATAAAGACTCTATCGCACTGTACCTTGATGATGAACTTTTAAACGTTACCCTGCTTAACCGTACCATTAATGCCGACGGCAGCAACCCTTTTAAAGACAAACCCATGTTTATATTGTTAAACCTGGCACTTGGGCAAAACGGGGGCAGTCCTGCCGATACAAAGTTTCCGGTTAAATATGAAGTTGA
>DASZUX010000064.1:0-4760 GCA_035547455.1 Chitinophagaceae bacterium | reverse complement strand
CCTGCACGCTTGCGGACGGATGAGCAAGCAATGTTTTGTCATAAAACAAATCATTACACCAATACACGCCTATCAATCCCAGCACAAGAAAGGCAATCATAAAAAAACCGTTGAGCTTATTGTTCTCTTTGCGGGTTTTCTCTTCCCCCTTCAGCACTGAAACATATTCGCTTGCCTTGGCTATCTGGAAAATAATCAGAAAGACAAGTACAATCACTGCTATTGTAAAGAAAGTTGACATTGGTTTCAATAATTTTCTATTCGTTAATAAACACTGTTTACAATCTGATAATTTGAAGATTTATGATTTGAAAACGCTTTAACAGGTACCGTATTTTCAAATTTTCAAATTGCTGTTATTTTCAAATTTTGCTTTTTACGTATGATGTATAATACTTTCCTTAAAGAACGGATGGTATTTAGCCACCAATGGCTTGCTGGCCAGGGAGCGGCTTACACTATAAATCATAATACCTACAAAAAATGCTGCTGTTCCAAAGTCAAGCCATCCAAACGTAGCGCTTTCCTTTCTTATGCTGCCCATTACCATTTGATAAAAATCCAGCCAGTGCCCGAAAATGATTAAGATACCCATAAAAGTCATCAATGTATAATTTCTTTTTGACGGGCGGCTCATCAAAATTAAAATAGGACAAACGAAATTGATAATTATGTTTAAGAAAAACACACCTTTAAATGCACCCTGTACACGGGTTTTGAAATATACAGTTTCTTCGGGTATGTTGCCGTACCATATAAGCATATATTGGGCAAACCAAAGATATGTCCAGAATATAGAGAACGCAAACATAAACTTGCCCAAATCGTGCAGGTGCTCCTGGTTGGTGTACTCCAGGTAGCCCTTGTTTTTCAGGTATATTACCCAAAGTGCAATTAAACTCATACCCGCTACAAATGAGCTGGCAAAAGTGTACCAGCTATACATGGTGCTGTACCAGTTTGCATCAATGCTCATCATCCACAACCAGGGGGCTGTAGAGCCTACTGTTAACGCAAACCATACTATGAAAAGAGATGCTGTAACTGTATTTCTCCAGATAAAACTTTTACCGTTATCCTGGTTTTGCAGGGCAACATCATCGGCTTCGCGGCTTAATTTGCGCATTCTTGCACCTAATACTACCCATAACCCTATGGTCAAAATTGTCCATATAATATAAAAGCCGCGGTTCAAAAATCCAAGTTTCCCCAATACCTCTTCATTTTGGGCTTTTTCCAGCGCCTCTTTATTAAGCCAGGGGTAAATGCTCGTTGAGTCACCCATGCCGAATATTATAATAAGCATTATAACAAATGCTATAATACCAAAAACAGGGGTAGCTGCAGAAATAGCTTCGGGTATGCGCCTGAAAGTCATTTGCCAACCGCCCATTGCCAGTGTGGTAGCACATATAAAAAACATAGCTGCATTGCATATAAGCATAAAATACAATGCGTTATACAACATGGTTCCCCAAAAAATATCTTTAGAATGCTGCGTAGCGTCTCCTCCCATGGCATGCGTAAAAAAACCAATAATTATGGCAACAAGGCCTATGCCGGTCAACGCCAGCGACCATGTTTTCATTTTTGCCGGAATTTCAAAATGCTCTTTTAAGGCTACCATCTTAATCTCTTTTATCTCGGTTAAAGTAGTTCGTTCTATTTCAAAAAAAATACTATTTAGCAGTACTGCCGGCGGTTGCAGCCGGTGCAGCCTGCGCTTTTTTGGCCAGTTGTAATTGCTTTATATAATGTATAACCATCCAGCGCTGCTTGCGGTTTAATTGCGAAGCGTAGCTGCCCATCAGGTTTTTACCATAGGTAACTGAATAAAACATCTGTCCCTCAGGCATTACAGAAACAATAGGATCGCCTAAAAGGTCTTTGGGTTTTGAAGGGAAGGGGCCATCGCCGCCTTTCCATAACGGGCCGTTACCATCAAGGTTGGGGCCATGGCAAATGCCGCAGTTAACAAGGTACAGCCTTGCAGCCTCTGTGCTATCGGCAGAACTAAGCGTTGTAATAGGGCTTGGTATTGCTCTTGCAGCTACATAATTAGTGGTATCGCCTGGTTTGTCCTTTGCAATAGGAAAGGGCATTTCCTCTCCTCTTGCAATAGTACCGGCAACCGGCAGGTTGTTGTAAAATATCTTGTCACCGGGGTTATTCGGGTCAGTAGTAAATACTGTCGAATCCCTTTCAGCGTACGTTTCGTATGCCCGGCTGTAAGCCATGTCCGGCATGTAAATCCTGCCCTGCTCGCGCCTTATGTCGCCGCCGCAGCTTACAAGTACTACGCCTGCCGAAAGAAAAGTAAAAACAAGTAATTTTTTCATTGTCCTATTCAGTTTATGCAACTTCAACTTGAGAATCTTTTATCAAACGCTGCTCTTTATCGTAAGTGCCTACCCACCATTCAGTTTCAGCTTCTTGTACGTTTACCTCAACGGCCCCGTTATTTTTCAAAAATGCCTGCAGGTCGTCGGTATTTGTTTTTGCAGTGCACTCAATAGCCATAACAAACAGGTCGTCTGTAGCCCTGGGGTGAAAATGATGTTTCTTCACAAAAGGCGCTAACTGGCAAAGGTAGCAAAAGGTAAGCACCATGCCTACTGCGGCAAACAGTACCGTTAACTCAAATGTAATAGGTATCCACGCAGGCAACGAAAAATGAGGTTTACCGCCAATGTTTTGCGGCCAGTCGTAGGTAAATACATAGCTTATACCGCCAAGGGCTGTAGAGGTCCCTGTAATACCATATATAAACCCTGCTGTATGCAGGCTGGTTTCCTTAAGTCCCAGTGCATGGTCTAAGCCGTGCACCGCAAAAGGCGTGTACACATCGTGAATTTTATAACCCGACATGCGTACTTTTTTAACCGCCGGGAACAAAACCGCTTCGTCATCAAATGCACCTACTACAAATTTCTTTTTTGACATTTTTGTGTTATTTGTTTATTGTCAAAACTGTTGCAATTGCAGGTTTAAGGTTGTTCCTGTCCGGGTAACCCGTCCAGTTGGGGATTTTGGACTTTTATTCCATCATCCCAATCCTGCCTGCTGCTTATAAACCAAATGGTCTTACCATTTTAACTTATTCAAACCCTCTTATTCAAACCCTCATTTCTTGCCCTAATAAAAGCCTGCTCCTTAGTGTGCATGATCATGAGCAAACTCTTCAACACCCTGCATTTCCAGCCCGCCCACTTTTGCTTTAAAGTTCTCACCGCTTGTTTTAAGCACGTACTTAATTTCGGCTATTGCAATAGTGGGGAAATATTTAGAGAACAGGAAGAAACAGGTAAAGAACAACCCGAATGTACCCAGGTAAAACCCTACTTCCCAAATAGTGGGATGGTAATACACCGTCCATGAAGAAGGAAGGTAGTCGCGGTAAAGGGATGTTACAATGATTACAAAACGCTCAAACCACATACCTATATTTACTATAACGCTCATGAAAAAGGTAACAAACAGGTTTCTTCTCATTTTACGGAACCAGAATATCTGCGGGCTTAATACGTTACAGGTCATCATCCCCCAGTATGCCCAGCCATAAGGGCTAAACAGGTTAGCACGGCTGTACCAGAAGGCGTATCCTTCGTATTTATTCTGCCCGTACCACGCAATAAACAACTCCGTTAAATATGCACAACCTACTATGGAGCCGGTAAGTACAATTACTTTATTCATTGCCTCTACGTGGCCCATAGTAATGTATTCCTGCAATCCAAATACTTTTCTCACCACCAGCAGCAGGGTTTGCGTCATGGCAAAACCTGAAAAGATGGCGCCTGCTACGAAGTAGGGGGGAAAGATGGTGGTATGCCAGCCGGGTATAACCGAAGTGGCGAAGTCCATGGATACTATTGTGTGTACTGACAACACCAGTGGGGTTGCAAGCCCTGCAAGTACCAGGGAGAGTGCCTCATGCCTTTGCCAGTGCTTTGCTGAACCTACCCAGCCAAATGAAGCAATGCCGTATAATTTTTTGCGCAGCTTTGTTTTAGCCCTGTCCCGCACAGTGGCAAAATCCGGTATCAGGCCGCTATACCAGAACAGGAGCGATACAGTAAAATATGTAGAGATGGCGAATACGTCCCACATCAGCGGTGAGTTAAAGTTAGGCCAAACGGGGCCGCGTGTATTGGGATAAGGGAAAATGAAGAAACACATCCATACACGGCCCATGTGGAAAATAGGGAACTGGCCTGCGCACATTACCGCAAAAATGGTCATTGCTTCTGCTGCGCGGTTAACGCCTGTTCTCCATCCCTGGCGGAACAGCAAAAGGATAGCGGAGATAAGTGTACCGGCATGACCTATACCTACCCACCACACAAAGTTGGTGATATCCCAGCCCCAACCCACGGTTTTGTTAAGGTTCCACTGGCCTATACCGTACGCAACCTCCCTGTAAACGCTATACACCCCAAACAACAGGAATGATATTGAAATAAAAAAGCCTATATACCAAAGCCTGGTTGGTTTTGCTTCAATAGGGCGCACAATATCTTCCGTTACCTGGTGGTAGTCTTTTATACCGTCTACCAGGGGTTCCCTTAACTGTGATTCGTACTTTAAATGCATTTTTTCAGATTTAGAATCGCGCTGTAAGCGAGATCTTAAAAATTATTTATACCCTAATATTAAAACGTCCTGTTCTCTTTATTCTTCAATGCTAAGTTCTTCGTCCCTGTTGCGTACTTTGGCCAAGTAAGTAACGTTAGGCAAAGTATGCAGTTGCTCAATAACAC
>DASZUX010000063.1:0-6445 GCA_035547455.1 Chitinophagaceae bacterium | reverse complement strand
ATAACTCTATTTCGGGCAACCGCTACAAATGGGATTTTGGTGATGGAGACTCTATATTAACCACCCAAAGAGATACGCCTATTGTACACCAGTACACAGCTACCGGCACTTTTACAGCATGCCTGTACACATTTACTTATTTGGGCTGTGCCGATACGGCCTGCGGGCCGGTACAAGCCATAGTAAACCCGCTGGTAGATGTGCCCAATGCTTTTACACCCAACGGAGATAATATAAATGACGAAATACATGTTAAGGGATTTGGAATAAGTAAAATGAACTGGAAGATTTTTAACCGTT
The DNA here is from genome assembly GCA_035547455.1 of Chitinophagaceae bacterium. Classification (GTDB taxonomy): domain Bacteria; phylum Bacteroidota; class Bacteroidia; order Chitinophagales; family Chitinophagaceae; genus JABDFW01. The sequence continues at coordinate 6,145 of DASZUX010000063.1, read as the reverse complement.
GGGGAACGTTGGTGTTTGAATCAACCAGCCCATCGGTGGGATGGAATGGCTATTACAAAGGAGTGCTGCAGCCCCAGGAAGTGTATACTTATATTTTGGATGTAATATTTTTTGATGGCAAAAGGTATCAGAAAAAAGGCGATATTACACTGTTGAGATAGCTATAAGAGGAGGGAATAAATGATGAAAACGAAAAAATTTACGCAATTTTTAGTAGTGTGTATTGGCGCGTGCCTTTACCCTGCCTTTGCTTTTTCGCAAGACCTGCATTTTTCGCAGTATTTTAATTCACCCCTTTTAATAAACCCTGCCAATACAGGCTTTTCGCCCGATGTTGACTGGCGTGTAGGCGTTAACTACCGCAACCAATGGGCAAGCGTTACCACTAACCCATACAAAACAATGAGTGCCTGGGGAGATGCCCAGCTTTTCAATAACCGTTTCCCAAACGGCTGGGTAGGTATTGGCGGTTCAATACTAAGAGATGTGGCAGGCAGCGGCGGTTTAACCTCTACCAAAGCATACGGCTCTATAGCCTACCACCAGATGGTTGGGTTAAACAGCCTTGTAAGCACAGGCTTTACGATGGGATGGATAAACCAGCGGGTTGATTTTACCAAGCTTACTTTTGACAACCAGTGGAACAAGAATTTTTTTGACATCACTATACCCTCGGGCGAACCGTTTGCTTATAGCAGCGTAGGATATTTTGATTTGCAGGCAGGCGTAAACTATGCATTGTTTCCATCAGATAATGCCTATTTTAATGCCGGCTTCAGCGCCCAGCATATTAACCGCCCGAGAGAGTCTTTTTTTAGCAACAGTGACGTTGATACGAGGCTTGCTGTTCGCTACACGTTGTTCCTTAACGGCAGTTTTAAGTTGAATGACCAATGGATTGTTAATCCCAATATATATGTTAGCCAAATGGCTAAGGCTAATGAAACAGTGCTTGGGCTGAATGCCCATTATAATTTAAGCGGCGACGGTAATACACAGCTTATTGGTGGGCTTTATTACCGTTATAACGATGCCGTTATACCCATGGTTGGCTACCAGTTAAGCGAATATACCATTACTGTAAATTATGATGTAACTACATCTTCATTAAGCGCTTATAACCAGGCCCGCGGCGCTTATGAACTTTCCATAGTAAAAACAGGCATATTTGGCGGTGGCGTTAAACCGTTAAAATGCCCGCCCCCCGTACATTTTTAAAAAGTAAAGCCCGCCTTGCGGCAGGCTTTACAGCATATATGGATTGATTTATAGTGATTCGGTATTATCCCCATCAATATTGATAGAATAACCACCTTTCTTGTAGTACCGGCGGTATTTGTCGGCAATATCTTTAGCTTGTTTCCGGCCGTTAATAATAAGGTCTCCGCCATCTGTCCATTCAATTTTATACCCTTTGCTCTTGTCTATCAGCCCGTTTTTGTCAAGCTGGTCAATAAACTCTTTTCCCTGCATTATTTCCGGGCGTATTTTTTCAATGCCTGAAAAAGCATTTTCCAGCGCATCGTTTATTGTTTTCTGAAGCTCTGCACCATTAAGCTGTTTCCTGAATTCTTCGCTGTTTAATTCATCCGTAGCCGAGTGTATGCTGCGGTTAATTTCATTCCAGTCTATTTTTTTTACCTGCTCCATCGCTTCATTTACTGATTTGTTTACGGTAGCCTGTATTTGCGGCCAATCTATTTTATCCATTGCATCGTGCACCTGTTGGCCAATCTCCTTAAAGTTTATGTTGGCAAGTGCTTGCTTTACAGCCATGTTAATGGCGGTGTCAAGACCTGAAAAATTGAACTGGATGTTTTTCAGGTTTTCGTCAAGCGCATTTAATCCATAATCATCCTGTACAGTACTATGTTGCCCGGGGTGGGTGGTATCCTCGTTTGCAACGTTTGCGGAGGCGGTTGTGCTTTTTGGCTGTTTTTTGGATTTAAACTGCCAGGCAGAGGCAGTAACAGCAATAACAAGCAGGCAGCAAAGTATGCCGATTTTGGAAGTAGTGAATACATGTTTCATAATTATTTGGTTGTGATTTTATTTACGAACTATTTCGTATCAAATGTACGAGCGAATTCGTATTACACTACATTTTACCTGTCCCTTTTCAAAAATTTAACATTTGCCAAAAAAAAGCGCGGCAGCTTATATAAAACTGCCACGCTGAAAAAAAATTATAGCCCCTGTATTAATTTACGGGTACCATTTTTAAACATACCGGGCTGGGTACATTAATAGTAACACCCGTATCCTCCAGTATGCCATAGTTTTTATTGATGATGAACACCTGTATATTATTACTATCGCGGTTGGCCACCAGTAAAAAATGGCCGGTTGGGTCAATCATAAAATGGCGTGGATGAATACCGGTAGCCTTACGCCCAACTTCAAGCAAAGTGCCATCGCTGTTTATTTTGTATGCCACTATTTCGTTTGACGTAACACGGTTTGTGGTGTACAAAAATTTACCATTGGGGGTAATATCAATTTCTGCACTGCCTTTATCTTCCTTTGTTTTTGTAATGTCTGATGCTATAGTTTGTATTTGTGTTAACTGGCCATTATTGTACGAGTAAGCTATAACATTACCGGCCATTTCGTTAATTAAATAAGCAAACTTTTTGTCGGGGCTAAATACTATATGCCTCGGGCCGCTGCCGTCCGGTATTTCATAATAAGGCGGATCCATATCCTTTAACGGCGCCGTTGCATCACCAGGGTTAAAGCTGTAACGGTAAAGCCGGTCGTTACCCAAATCAGCGGCAAATAAATATTTCTGGTCGGGCGAAAAAACAGTACAGTGCACATGCGGCATTTCCTGACGCTTAACATTTACACCATACCCTTCGTGCGCAATAAGCTGCACATGCGGCTGTAGCGAGCCATCAGCATTTGTTTTAAAAACGCTTAAATTTCCGCCGCTATAATTTGCTACCACAACATTTTTGCCGGTTGAGTCAACCGCTACAAAACAAGGGTCGTCACCGCCTGTAGATTCTTTGTTTAAAAAAGTAAGTGTGCCCTTTTTCTTATCCAAAGCAAAAGCGCTTACATCTCCGCCATTATCGCCATGGTTCTCGTTAACAGCGTAAACATATTTCTGGTCTTTAGAAATAGCAAGAAAAGAAGGGTTCTCGGTTTTAGCACTGCCAACCGGTGTTGCTTCGTTTTTATTGGGATTATATTTATAAATATAAATGCCATCACTTTTACCGCCATTGGTATAGGTACCCACCAGCAAATAAAAAATGGGGTTTTGCGCATTAACAAAGTAAACGCACGAGAGCAGGAGCAATAAAGCAATCAAATGTTTTTTCATGTGCAATCTGTTTAACTAAAGATTAAAGATAATACGAATACAAGTAATAATTTTATTGTTAGCCCATTGCTGTTACAAATCCGTTAAACAAGCATTGCAAAAGCTGCACTTTTATTCAATAATAATTTTTTTCTCAGACGAGATACCATCGCCTTTAATGCGTATATAGTACACCCCTGCTGCCACCGGCGGCAGCGCAAGCAACTTGTACTGGCCCTGCATAGTGTAAGTACGTACACGCTGGCCTGCACTATTTACCAGGTACACTGTAAGCAGTTTTGTATTACCAGCCACAGTAACAGCAATTTTATCTTTAGCAGGGTTTGGCGAAACTGCTATTGCACCAGTAAGGCTGCTAAAGGTTAATGAGCGTATTTCGGAATAATCAAAGCTACCATCCCTGTCAACTTGTTTTAACCTGTAATAATTTATACCCTGCAGCGGGCTAACATCAGTAAAGCTGTAATTAGCACCCTTGGCACTGTTACCTATAGCATTTACTGAACCGATTTCATCAAAATTAACCCCGTCGGAGCCTCTTTCAATTATAAACCTGCCGGCATTAATTTCCTGCAGGGTTTCCCACTCAAGCAATGCAGTACTGTTATTTTTTCTTATAGTAAAATTGCCCCAGGTTACCGGCAGCGCAACACTATTAATAACAGAAACGGTGTCAGCACTGTTCATTACGGAATCGCTGCTGTTAAGCAATTTTATACTATTATATACGGCTGCCTTACTGGTAATGGCAATATCATCAATGTACCATCCATCCCCGCTGTTTATGTCATCGGTGGCAAACAAAAATCTTATCATAACATGCTTGCCAGCAAATGAGGTAAGATTTACGGCTGTATTTATCATACCTGCGCTTACACCGGAAAATGCTGCCCGGCCAGATATAACGACACCATTATTTTTATCAATAGTATTGTTGTAACCGTTTTTGATGATGTATGGCCCAAGGTCAACCCAGGTTTTACCTGTGTCTGTGCTAATTTCTACTACGCCCCCATCATAACCAGCTTCAGTATTGTACAAATGCCAGAACGACAATGTGCTTACACCCGTAAGGCTGTATAATTGCTTTGTAACAAGCGCCTCGTTAGTTGTTATATCAGAATCTGCTGCAAAGTAAGAAGCCGACCCCGTTTTGTATCGTGCACCTGATAACCGCCATGCAGTACCGGAAGTTGACTGGTTTTGCCAGATTGAAGCAGGAATGGTATTTGTGTTAACACTATCGCTGAATACTAACTGCGGTGCAAAGTAACTGCCGTTGTTTACTTTTACTTTAAGCGTATAACTGGCTGTATTTGATGCAGCCAGGTTAATATTGCTAAACGTAACGGTGCGGGCTGCGCTATTGTATGTGCCGCCGCTAAGGTAGGTTACAGTGGACGGCAGTGTATCAACCAGTTTTAGATTAGATAAATCGGTACACTGGCATGTGGCTGCAATGGTATAGGTTAACACATCAGCCTGGGCAACAGTGTCTTTGTCAACGTGCTTTGTTACAACAGCACTTGCCGGTACTGTAAAATCAGCCACCTGGTCAGTAAAACTATTTGCGCTGCCCTCAGAAGCAAGTACGCCCATACCTCTTTTTGCAAAAGCTTTCCATATAGCGCAACTGTATTTGCCGTTATAAAGCAGGGTATCCGCTTTTAAAATGGCATTCCGGCCATCAATAAAACCGGGGCCGCAACGCTGCAGCTTCATCCCTTCCATAACCAGCTTTAAAGCAATGGAATTGCCGCCGGGGCTGCCTGCATTAAACAGGTTGGTATTTATTACCCCATCCTGCTGAATGATGGCCCACGTCATTTCCCATAATGCCGTACACCATATTTCGCCTATAAGGTGCACTTCCCCGCTACTGGTTTGTGTTGCAAGCATATTATAGGTCCATGGGTCAATCGTCATATTTGTTGAATAAGGATATTCCCTTATACCGCCATCGGTTGGCTGTTGATTAACCACGTACGTACCTATCGGTCTTGGCTTAGCACCGTCTGTAAGCTTTGCTTTTGACCAATCAGTTACAGCCATAATAGCAAAATAATCGCTCCATCCCTCACCCATTTGTTCTGCATTTTCCAGGCAGGAAGTTTCAGAAGGCCCGCCGGTTAGCCTGTTTGATATACCATGCGTATATTCATGACACATTACCCCTGCATCAAGGCTGCCATCCATAAGGTGGGTTTTCAGGGTTACATTTACTGTTTTACCGGAGGCCAGCAGGTTTTTTATAGCCGTTCCATCTTCATAAGATATCATTACAGCAGGAATAGTAATGGTATTATCGCTTCCCCCCATTATCAAAACGCCGGCCCCCGATGTATGGTTAACCATAATAACTGCTTTTGCCCCGGCTATCTGTGCATTTTTTATTTTAACAATAAAGTCGCAATCGCCACGCCATATTAATGCAATATTATTTTTTAACTGAGCGCTATTCGCTGCCGCAGAGCAGGCAGAATCGCTGCCGGCATACGTTTTATACAATACTACATTGCCGGTAACAGGGCCAATATTGGCCAGTAAATTTTTTGTGCTTAACTGTCCCTCTACATCAATCTTATACCCTGAGTCGGATGCCGGTGCATTAACATGAAAGTTTTTTGCAGTAGCATAGTCAAACAAAAACATCTGCATCCTTGGGTTTTGGCCATCAGGCGGTGTTGCAAAGTTTGAGTTATCAAAGCCCACTGCATCCTGCCCATCGGCTATCACATAGTCATTACCCACGCCACCACGGCCCTGGTTGTTCTGCTGAAAGTTACCGGCAACCTCATCAAAGCCATACTGGTA
>DASZUX010000062.1:0-17532 GCA_035547455.1 Chitinophagaceae bacterium | reverse complement strand
CTGGTTAAGTGAATCTTTGGGCTCACCGGTAAAATTTGGTATATAGTCAAAATCAAGGTCGGGCAATGCTGTTTTTGATGATGCAGGTTGCCCCAGGGTATTGTCGTTAGCGTCATGGTCTTCCTGCGCATATACATTATTACCACGTGAAATTGCAAATGATGAAGAACCATTATCATTCCACTTAAGCGTTGTTGCATTACTGCCCGCAGGCGATAAAAGCCATGGGTTGGTTACAAGCGTAGGTGTACCGCCTGTAAAAGAGGGTGCTTCTACGGGAAAAGGTATTACACGATATTTGGCTGAATTAATGGCTGCGGGGTCTTTAAATGTTATTGTGCGCGGCGTAGCTTCTGTACTGTCGTACACCTGCTCCTGGTAGCAGGAGGCTGTATGTACGTGACCCGGCTTTGACCAGTTACAACTAACCGTAAGATTGCTTTTGTTTACAAATGAGTTGGTAGATGCATCAATCCTTATCAGCCAGTGATCGGAGGTATGGTTAGGTTGCACCTGCACCTGCCAGCAGAGCACCAGCCGCTGCCCATCATTTACCGGTACCCACATTAATTGGGTATGAATATTTTCTGTTGAAATTCCAAGATCGCCAAAATCGGCTTCCTTAGCGCCCTCCGCATAGTTTAAAGGCCGGACTGACTGTGCTACCTGCAGGTTAAGATAATGCGCCGCGGCATATACTGCATTTTCAGGTTTTTGCGCCGGAACGCCTTCCCGGTTATTTACCCGGTACTGTATTTTGGGTATGATGCTGCCGGAAGCTGATACCAGCGACCCGCCCTTAAAGGCAAGCACTTTTACAGCATTGCAAACATCAATGCCTTTGTAGGTTTGCAGAAGGTACACCAACTGTACCCCGGACTGGCTGCTATAATAAGCGTCAGAAACCCTGCTGTTCTGCATCTCATATTCAGACATACGTATGGCTGATGAATTTGCAGCAATAAGATTGCTTATATTTTGGGGTTCAAGCTTTTTTTGAGCATAAAGATTCTGAATAAAGCAGTAGCCTAAAAAAAGGATAGCAACTGTTTTAGAGAGCATAGGTTTGTACATATAACTTTCTGTTTCTTCGCACAATCAAATTTAAGTATTACACCCTGCTAAAAAAATAAAATTATGCTCCTGTAAAATAAACCGGCACCGGGGCAACTGTTATGTAAAAATTACCGTTTACCAGCGCGGCAAGTCGTCAAGTATGGTAAGAAGGCCATTTTCTCTTTTAAAAATGCAGGCATCAGTGCCATTGGTTATTACAAGGTAGGGCACAGGCAGGCTGATATTATAGGTTAATGCCTGCCGTAAAACGCTTTCTCCCAGGGGCAGGTTCATTTCCTTACATTCAACAATCATCCATGCCTTTCCATCTTTATATACTACTATGTCGCAGCGTTTTTTTATGTCTTCCAGCCAAATCTCCTTTTCTACGGCCATCAGGGCAGCCGGGTAAACGCACTGCGTTACCAGGTACTGCACAAAATTTTGCCGCACCCATTCTTCCGGGGTAAGGCGCACCCATTTTTTACGTACATCATCCCATATCCACTCCCTGCCATCTTCTTCTTTTATTTTAAAAGAATGAAAAGGGTATTGCAGTTTTAACATAAGCAAATGTACCATTACAACCATTGTGTAACTGCTACATTAAAGCCCGGGCTTATAAAATATTATTAGCCGCCATACATAGTTTTGTTTAGCAGGTATAAATACGCCTATATTTATACAGTGCAAAGCCTGCTTTCTATAGAAAATCTTTCGGTTGAGTTTACTACAACCGCAGGTACCATCACGGCAACACAGGGCATTTCGCTGCAGGTGGGCCGCGGCGAAATACTCGCCATTGTGGGTGAATCAGGTTCGGGCAAATCGGTAACCTCCCTGTCTATACTGCAACTGCTGCAATCACCGCCTGCCAGGTATGCAGGCGGTAAGATATTATTTTATGATAATGGCGGGGAGATTAACCTTTTACAATGCCCGGCAAAACAGCTTGAGCAAATACGCGGCAACCGCATTGCAATGATTTTCCAGGAGCCTATGAGTTCCCTTAACCCGGTAAAAACATGCGGCAGCCAGGTTAGCGAGGCATTATTATTGCATAAACATATAACACCCAGGGCAGCAAAACAGGCAGCCCTTAAACTGTTTGAGGAAGTAAAGCTGCCTAACCCCGGCGCTATATATAACCGGTACCCGCACCAGCTAAGCGGCGGCCAGAAACAAAGGGTGATGATTGCGATGGCAATGAGTTGCAACCCCGCCCTGCTTATATGCGACGAACCTACTACGGCACTGGATGTAACCGTACAAAAAAGCATTTTGCACCTGATAAAAAAACTGCAGCAGCAAAACAATATGGGGGTCATTTTTATTTCGCACGACCTTGGCGTTGTTGCTGAGATTGCCGATACGGTAGCTGTAATGTATAAAGGGCAAATAGCAGAGCAGGGTAAATGCAGCGATATTTTAAACAACCCCCGGCATATTTATACAAAAGCGCTGCTGGCCTGCCGGCCTGCACTGCACAGTAGGGGTGAGCGCCTGCCCGTTGTAAGCGATTTTTTAAATGCGGGTGAAAAAAGGGCTGACGCCAGCCGGGTGTTATACGATGCCGGGCCACAAGAATTACCAAAAGAGGTGACCAAAACCAGCCCATTGTTAAGCGTGGAAAGACTACAGGTTTTTTACCCCGCTAAAACCAGTTTTTTGGGCAAGGTTACAGCTTATACTAAAGCGGTAAATAATGTTAGCTTTAATGTAATGCGCGGTGAAATATTAGGACTGGTAGGTGAATCAGGATGCGGTAAAACAACACTTGGGCGTGCAGTACTGGGTTTGCTAAAACCACAGGCAGGCCGTATAATATTTAACGGGGTTGATGTTACATCAGCAAGCCATCAAACATGGAAGGCGCTCAGGAAAGACATGCAGATTATCTTCCAGGACCCTTTCTCTTCACTTAATCCGCGCAAAACTATTGGCGCGGCCATTGCAGAGCCGCTGAAGGTGCATAAAATATATTCTACAAAACGGCAGCGGAAGGAAAAAGTAATAGAATTGCTTGAAAAAACTGGCCTTGCAGCAGACCATTTTAACCGTTACCCGCACGAGTTTAGCGGCGGGCAGCGCCAGCGTATTGTTATAGCCCGTGCCCTGGCGCTTGCACCGTCTTTTATTATTTGTGATGAAAGTGTTTCGGCGCTTGACGTAAGCGTACAGGCTCAGGTGCTAAACCTGCTGAACGATTTAAAAAAGACGTTTGGCTTTACTGCTATTTTTATATCGCACGACCTTTCTGTAATACGCTACATGAGTGACCGTATAGCAGTAATGCATAACGGAGCCATAGAAGAAACCGGCGACACAGAAGCGCTGTATAATAGCCCGCAAACAGTTTATACAAAACAGCTTATTGAAAGCATGCCCCGGTTAGGCAGGTAACAGGCTTTTATTATACTGAAATATCTTTAACGTAAACCACTTTTAGCTCCGGGTAATACAAATACTTGTAAACCCGTTATGAAAAGCAGTTGACAAGTTAGTAAAGCAGCTGGAAGATACAGACCAACTTGCCGAATTAAAAAACCGGGGAAAAGCCCGATTTTTTCTCATGCTAGCTTTTCGAAATATTTTTATCCCTGCATTCCCGCCTAAGCTTTTGCAAGCATACACCGGTATCTAAAATAAAGCTACCTGCATTATTGCGCAGTACCTGTTATGGTTACTTTATGCCTGCCATATTCAAAGCTGTTAAATATATCTGCCGAGATATTATTACCATTAAAACTGCAAACCAGCTTTTCAGTGTGCGGACTTTCAATATAACGCAATGTCAACTCAAGCGTATGCTCATCCGTCCAGCGGTAACTGCCCGCTACCTGCAGGGGCGGCATGCCTTTATAAAAGCCCTTTTCAAAGGCAACAAGGTATGGACCCGGCAATGTTGTAGTGCCTGTAAGCCATGTGCCATTGCCAAAACCAATACTATACGCTTTACCGCCATTTTTAATACCCATGTAAATTTTATCTCCTTTCTCACTAAACATTAATGTCTCAATTTTCTTTTCATTCTCACCAAACGTAAAAGTTTTACCTGTAATGTTTATAGCGGGGGATATATTGCTTTTAGCAGGCGGAACCAGCGCCAGCGAAGTTATTTTTTGTGTAAGCTTAGCATCACCCGCCGCATCTGCAGGCAAGGCCCCGTTATGCATTGCAGGCAACAAATATTGCCAAACAAGATTTATTTCATCCTGCATATCCGGGGTTTCAGCGGTTATTGCCAATACAGCATCTTCATCGGGCATCATAATAATATACTGGCCAAAAGCCCCGTCGCCACGCACTGCATTGTGCCGGCATCGCCACATCTGGTAACAATAACCCTGCAGCCAGTCGCTTGAATCTTTTTTGCCCTGCGGCGCATTGGGGTCCTGCATAATATGCATGGATGTTGCATCTTCTACCCATGACGCCGGTAAAACCTGTTTCCCGTTCCATACACCTTTTTGTAAATAAAGCTGCCCGAACTTTGCCATCCCCTCTGTTTGTATACGCAAACCCCAGCCGCCGGTGTTTATGTTTTGCGGGCTAACCTCCCAATCAATGTCTTTTATACCAAGGGGATCGAATAAACGGGGTCTTAAATAATCAATTACTTTTTGCCCGGTTACTTTTGACACTATGGCCGACAGCATATAGGTACCCATTGAATTATATAAGAACTTTGTACCAGGCTTGTTTACAATAGGGGTAGCCAAAAATTCTTTTACCCAATCGTCTTTAGCCGGGATAACAGTGGTAGGATCAGGATCCTGTCCATCACTCATAATTAAAACATCTTTTACAGTAAGCGCGGCAAGGTTTGCGCTTACGTTAGCCGGTAAATCGCCGGGAAAAATGTCAACAATCTTATCATCCAGTTTCACTTTATTTTCTGCAATAGCAAAACCAATAGCTGCTGCCGTAAAGCTTTTGCTGCAGGAATACATGCTATGTTTTAATAAAGGCGCATAAGGGTTCCACCAGCCCTCGGCCACAACTTTTCCGTGGCGCAAAAACACAAAGCTGTGAAACTCTGTTTTGCTTTTTTCTGCAGCATTAATAAAGTCGAGGATACCGGCAGAAGATACGCCCTGGGATTCAGGCGATGCATGCTGCAGCGTACCTGGTTGGGCAAAAATACCCACAGTAAGCAGCAGCATAAAAAGCATGGTAAGCAGTGATGGTTTTGAAGCAAGCATGAGGTTAATGATTATGACGATAAATTTAACCCGTAAAATAACACCATCAAAACAAAAAGCCGCCAGCCTGATGAACCGGGCTGCCAGTAGCAGCTATTGGCGCGGCTTTGTAAGAAACAGGCGCCGGCAATATTTCGCTGGCATAAGTATTAACCACATTAAAAAAACGTAGTTATACTCTGCCTTCTGCATTTTATTTTGGCCACTTTTCGGCTCATCTTAAAAACTATTTATTATGAGCAGCAGCATTCTCCTCAGCCAGGCCATTGATATGACGGCCCGCTACCGGCTTAACAAAGACAACGTACTTGCGCCGGGTTATGACAAAAACATCCTGCCTATTTGCGAAACGTTTGATGCATCTTCCATGTCCGGCATACTGGCAGTGCCCGGTTGTACGTCGGTAAGAATTTACTACGGCATGTCAGAAGACTTATATTTACATGCTATTATTGTGGCCGTGGATGAGGGCGGTGCAGACATACTGCCGGCACAGGGTGGTGATACCGCTACCGGCGGCACTGGCGGGGATGTGGTGGATGAAGCAGAAAGATGTCCACCCATTTGCCCCCCCGAATCTCCTTTAAACTCATAAAAATGACCGGATATTTTTGGGTGAGACTATCTGCAGCCTCGGTTTTACTACCGTCTGTAGTGGGGGCGGTAAAATTTAAGCGATCCTTAAAGGCTTACCGCCCTTTTATGTACCTTATTTGGATTGGGCTTTTGAATGAAGCCACCAGTGAAATACTTATTGCCACAATAAAAACCAGCGCTGTAAACAATAACATTTACACTTTGCTGGACTATAGTTTTATTGTTTGGCTTTTTATGAGCCTTGACGATTACAGGGGGAAAACCATGTATTATTTCCTGCTGGTGTTTGGCGCAGCTGCATGGTTTATTGATAACATTGTACTGCATTCAATAACTGGTTTTAGTTCTTATTTCAGAATAATATATGGCTTAATTGTAGTTTACTTAAGTGTAAGAAAATTAAGCGAGGTGCTTTTTACCGAGCTAAGACATTCCAATAAAAATGCAACATTTGTTATTTGCGTGGCATTTAGCATTGCGTATACATACCAGGCTGTGTTTGAAACGTTTGGCGCAATTAATTTAAAGTTCTCAAATGAGTTTTATATAAAATTATATTATATTTTAGTGTTTGTTAATTTATTCACCAATCTACTGTACGCGTTAGCAATGCTATGGGTACCAGCGAAGCGACAATTTACACTGCCTTACTAATTGCAGCATCTGTTATAGGTCTTATACTTTCATTTTTTGTTATTTCATTGGTCAGCCAGCATAAAAAAAATGTTCAGCTTCACCGCGAAAAAATACAGGCGGAAATTGCCACACTTGAAAAAGAAAGAAAACGTATGGCCAGCGACCTGCATGATGAAGTTGGGCCATTATTGTCTGCGGTAAAAATGAACATTAACAGCCTTGATTCGCAAGATCCCGGTGACCAAAAAATAATTGAAAAAGTTAGCAGTTATATTGATGAAATGCTGTCGAAGGTAAGGGAGGTATCTAATGACCTGATGCCCTCGTCGCTGGCGCGCAAAGGCCTGTACGCCGCAGTTGCCGATTTGTCTGCCAGGGTTAACCAGGCATCAGCTATTCATATTACGGCTACCTGCGAAGGGCCGGAAGAATTGCCTAAAGACAGCCAGGTACATCTTTTTAGAATAATACAGGAAATTGTGCACAATACTATAAAGCATTCGTTAGCCACCACCGTAAACATACGTTTACACCAACTGCCCAAAATGTTAGTGCTTGCCATACAGGATGACGGAAAGGGATTTGATTATAAAAAAATTGTAACTGAAAGCGATGGGCTGGGCCTGAAAAACATACTGAGCAGGGTTGAAATATTAGGCGGTATTATGTATCTTGATGCAGAACCTGGTAAAGGTGTAAGCTACTCAATAGAAATACCCAAAAAATAATATATGGCCAACTACATTATAACTGTTGTTATTGCGGATGACCATGAAATATTCAGGGACGGGCTGCAGATGATGTTAAGTAAAATACCCGATGTTAAGGTTGTTGACGAAGCCTGTAATGGCCTGCAGCTTGTAAACAGCGTAAAAGAGCACAAGCCTGATATTGTAATAACAGATATTGTAATGCCGGTAATGGATGGCATAGCTGCGGCTAAAAGCATTCACGCATCTTACCCCGAAACAGGCATTATCGCCCTGTCAATGTTTGATGAAGAGCACTATATTGTTGATATGCTTGAGAGCGGGGCTATGGGGTATTTGCTGAAAAATGCAGACAAGAGCGAAATTGCCGATGCCATAAAAACCGTGTACGTGCAAAACCCCTACTATTGCAAGTTAACTTCTGCAAGGCTTACCCGGATTATCTCATCCAGCAAGTTTAATCCTTACGCCAGGATGAATATCCCCTCGTTTACTGACAAGGAAAAAGAAGTGATAAAGCTTATTTGTGCTGAACACACCAATAAGGAAATTGGCGAACTGCTTTTTATGAGCACCCGCACAGTAGAAGGCTACCGCGCCCGCATACAGGAAAAAATGAAGGTAAAAAGTACAGCCGGCATAGTAATTTTTGCACTTAAAACCGGTATGTATAAGTTCTCTTCCTGAGAAATTGCGTATTTATACGCAGTTAACCCAACCCTGTTTAGCGTAATATTGACAATATCATCTTAAAAGGAAAAATTATAAACTGAAGCACTGCCCTAAACCCTTTTTATACACCTTTGTAATAAGGTGTGTTTGGTTTACTGTCGCTTTTCTGCATCACCTTCTATAACCGGCATTAACTTTATATAACTGCTTTCATGCAATTGCATAACCCACGCGCTTTTACCACAAACAACGGCCTTTGTTCAGTATTTACCACAAGCTTCACACCCGTATTACCGGGTTGCTTTAAACAGGCAACGCCTGGCGTAAGCAATTAAAAACATATTGTTTACGCCTGTTTAAAAACGTTTTAGTTGTTGTGCTCCGTGTTTAAAAACAATACATCCCTGCGGTGGTGCTGAAAACCAGGTTTATTATGGCATGTACTTTTTAAAAAAGATTATTACCGTCATACCTATCTTTTACGTTGTTACGCTTATATTTGCAGCCCGCAAAAAACAAATTGCCCAGATGGCGGAACTGGTAGACGCGTCAGACTCAAAATCTGGTATTGGCAACAATGTGCAGGTTCGATTCCTGTTCTGGGCACAACAAAATATCGTAAGGCCTTGTAAATTGACAATTTACAGGGCTTTTTTGTTTGCGGAATGTTCATGATGTATAAACTACGCGCTACAGGCTAAACAGCCAATTATTTGCAACAGCTTTTTTTGGGCAGGAAAATGTTGCGCAGTATGGTGAGCAGCTTTTTCATATATAGTAAAGGTAAACTGCCGGGGCGGGCATTGCCTTACGCAAAGCGGTAATTTATGCTACAACCCCAGTCTTTCAATGGCCAGTTGGGCGGCTACCTGGCTGGCATCTTTTTTATTAAACCCGGTGCCTGTAGCCAGTACTTCGCCGTTTAATACGGCGGCAATGGTAAATATGCGCCGGCCGTTTTCAAGTCTCTCGTTGGTGGTTTCAAATTCAAGTTGCTTGCCGTTTTTGCTGGCCCAGCCAATAAGGCGGTTTTTAAGGTTTATATCTACCTGTTCCAGGTCCTCAACGTACAGGTGGGGTATTACAATTTTCTGCAGCACCCATTTGTGGGTGGTACGGTAGCCTTTGTCAAGGTAAATAGCGCCCACAACAGCCTCCAGCGTGTTACCAA
This sequence comes from Chitinophagaceae bacterium, assembly GCA_035547455.1. Classification (GTDB taxonomy): domain Bacteria; phylum Bacteroidota; class Bacteroidia; order Chitinophagales; family Chitinophagaceae; genus JABDFW01. The sequence continues at coordinate 8,485 of DASZUX010000062.1, read as the reverse complement.
AAATCTGGCTGCTTTTTAAAGCATTATCAAATTTGTTGTACATGGTAAGCCTTTTAAGGCCCATTTTTACCGCCACCTCGTTCAGTTGCTGGCGATTAAACATTTTACTGCGCATTTCAGTAAGAAATCCTTCTTCTTTAACGGGGTAACGCTTAAACAGGTAATCGGCAATTATGGCGCTTAATATGGCATCGCCCAGGTATTCCAGCCTTTCATTGTTTTCGTCGGCTCCTTCTTTTACGGAGCGGTGGCTTAATGCTGTGCGGTAAATTGCAACTTTACGCGGCTTTATGCCGAGTACAGTTTCCAGTTGCTCCTCAAAACTTTGCTTCCTGTTTCGCCTAAAAATCTTTTTTATCAGCTTCACAAAATCAAGCTACGAATTTTTTTACAATTACACAGGCATTATGCCCGCCAAAACCAAAAGTATTGCTTAAGGCAGCCCTAACGGTACGCTGTTGTGCGCTGTTAAATGTAAAATTCAGTCTTGGGTCAAGCTCCGGGTCGTCGGTAAAGTGATTAATGGTAGGAGGTATAATATCGTGCACAACACTTTGTATACAGGCAATGGCTTCAATAACGCCGGCCGCGCCGAGGCAATGCCCTGTCATAGATTTAGTTGAACTGATATTTACATTATAGGCATGCCCGCCAAACACATCGGTAATGGCTTTAACTTCTGCGCCGTCACCCAGCGGTGTTGATGTACCGTGCGTATTAATATAATCAATGTCTTCGGGTTTCATGCCGGCGTCATCCAGTGCAGCCAGCATTACGTTACGTGCACCAAGCCCTTCGGGGTGCGGTGCGGTAACATGGTAGGCATCGGCTGTTGCGCCGCCGCCTGCAATTTCGCAGTATATTTTTGCGCCCCTTGCCAGAGCATGTTCCAGCGTTTCGAGTACCAGCACACCTGCAGCCTCACCCATTACAAAACCGTCGCGGTCTTTATCGTAGGGCCTGCTCGCTGTTTTTGGGTCGTCGTTACGCTCGCTCATAGCCTTCATGGCGTTAAAGCCGCCAACGCCGGCTTCGCTTATCACAGCTTCGCTGCCACCTGTTAAAATAATATCAGACTTGCCGAGGCGTAACAGGTTAAATGCCTCGATTATAGCATTAGTACTTGTAGCGCAGGCGCTTACCACGGCAAAATTGGGACCACGCAGGTTATGACGCATGGATATTTGCCCTGCGGCAATATCCAGTATCATTTTAGGAATAAAGAAAGGGTTAAAGCGTGGCGTACCATCGCCCTTTGCAAACTCCATAACCTCCTGCTGAAAGGTAATAAGGCCGCCAATACCGCTGCCAAATACCACCCCAATCCTATCGGGATTTATATTATCCTTGCTAAGGCCGGCATCAGCCATAGCCTGGTCGCTTACATACAGTGCAAACTGCGTAAAGCGGTCAATTTTACGGGCTTCTTTTTTACCCAAAAATTCCACGGGGTCAAAACCCTTTACCTCGCAGGCAAAGCGTGTTTTAAACTTTTCCGCGTTAAACTGGGTAATATAATCTGCGCCTGAAACGCCGTTTAACAGCCCGTTCCAGTATTGCTGCAAATCATTTCCAAGCGGTGTAATAGCACCAATGCCCGTAACAACAACTCTATTTAATTGCATATATGGTAAGCCTGTAATTTAAGTGAGAAAATCCGCCCCGGGCAACCCGGGACGGATTCAGTGAGTATCATTAAAACGGGCTGCTCTTACTTTGCGTGTTCTTCCAGGTAGGTAATAGCCTGGCCAACAGTAGTAATTGTTTCTGCCTGTTCATCGGGTATGGAAATGTTGAATTCTTTTTCAAACTCCATAATTAATTCAACAGTATCCAATGAGTCGGCGCCCAGGTCATTTGTAAAAGAAGCCTCGTTGGTTACTTCTGCTTCATCTACACCTAATTTGTCAACAATGATTTTTTTAACTCTTGTTGCTATGTCTGACATTGTTTTAAGTTTTTGTTCAGGCGCAAAAATATAGATTTTGGGATAAACACAATATTTTATTGATTTTTTGTTTGTGGAAAACACTTTACCCCTTGCGAAATGCGTGATATTTTCGGTTATATATGCCTTTTTTTGAAAAATGATTGGTATATTGACCCCCCAATACCAAACATGGCGATACAGATAATAGACCACGGGAGCAAAGAATACAAGCAAATGGTGGAGTTGCGTTACAACATGTTACGCAAGCCATTGGGATTATCATTTACAGACGATGAACTTGAACAGGAAAAAGAAGACATATTAATAGGATGTTTTGATGATGGAAAGCTTGAAGCCTGCTGCCTGCTTACCAAAACAGGCCCAAAAACACTAAGGCTAAGGCAAATGGCTGTTGTAAGCGGCCTGCAGGGTAAGGGTATGGGCAGGGTGCTGCTGCAGTTTGCAGAAAACATTGCCCATGACAACGGATATAAAAAAATTACCATGCACGCGCGTAAAACTGCTATCGGCTTTTACGAAAAGCTGGGGTACAGGGTAACCGGCGAAGAGTTTACGGAGGTTACCATACCACACTTTGTTATGGAGAAAGACCTGTAACTATTCATTTTCTGCCTTAAAACTACACCTGTAATTATTACTATAAATTTTACACAATGCGGCGGTTAGCGCTTGCCTTTGCTGTATTTGTCATATTTTTTTCAGCAGGGGCGGCACCCCGCCGGCAAAGCAGTGACACGCTGGCTGCCGGGCAAATTATAGTGGTGCTTTCCACCGGGTGGGACAGCAGCCGCGCCACCTTATACGCTTTTAACAACACAGGCAGCAACTGGCGCCTGCAGTTTTCAAACCCGGTTTTTGTGGGCGCCAAAGGTATGGGTGTGGGCAATGGCATTGTTGCACTTTCCATTAAAGATGCGCCTGTTAAAAAAGAAGGCGACCTTAAAGCGCCCGCCGGTATTTTTAAAATTGGTGATGCCTTTGGCTACGCCCCGCCTGCCCGGGCAAGCTGGATTAAAGGCAGGTATATACAGGCAACCGATACGGTATTTTGCGTAGACGACCCAACAAGCATTTATTATAATAATATAATAAGCGCAGACACTGCGGCTAAACATGACTGGCGCAGTTTTGAATATATGCGCCGCAAAGATGATGATTATAAATGGGGGCTTTTTGTAGCGCATAATTACCCGGCAACCGAAGCCGGCAACGGCTCCTGCATATTTATCCATATCGGCGCGGGAGACGATTTTGCTACCGAAGGCTGTACAGCCATGAAGGAAAACTACATGCTAAGCCTGCTGCACTGGGTAGATGCTGCCCAACACCCGCTTTTAGTACAAATGCCCGCAACAGCATATCCTGCCATTGCACAACAATTTGGGTTACCAGTAATACCATAAGCCGCAACTGTTTTAGAGCCAATATCCCCTAAAAAACACCCCCCGAATGCTGAAAGGCATATTTAAACGCTTAAAAACCAATTATAAACACTAAAAAAACAATTAAACATTCTTCCACAGCCTGCAGGCAGGTAACAAATTGGCTAACTTAGCAGTATAGCGTTATGAAAAGTCCGCAGGATTTATCCCTCGAAGAATCCCTTGCAGGGTATTGGGATTGGAGGATGGCTGATAATACAGCCTGGGTTAGCCCATCATTTAAAAGAATGCTGGGGTACGATGATGATTTGCTGCCCAACAACCCCGATATTTTTACCCGTTTTTTGCTGCCTGCCGACAAAGTCATTTTCTCAGCCAAATTAGATGCACATATTAAAAGCCATGGCGAAGTACCTTTTGCCGTTAAATTGCGGTACCTGCATAAAAATAGCTCTACCATTACCATTTTCTCTACCGGTAAGGTGATTGAATGGGCTGGTGATGGAAGTCCTGTATTAATGTCTGGCTGCAACGTAAACCTTACAAGACAGGAGGAAGCAGAAAAAGAACTGCTGAAGGCGCAGGACATGCTTTTAAAAACCAACCAGGCCACCCTTGTGGGGGGCTGGGAGATTGACCTTGTTACAGGCAAAACAACATGGACGGAGGTTACAAAGCAAATTCATGAGGTGGCGGCCGATTTTGAACCATCCATAAAAGCAGGACTTACTTTTTATAAAGCAGAGCACCACGATAAAATTAAAACGGCTTTTGACGAGCTTATTGAAAAAGGCATATCATACGATATTGAGGTGGAAATGGTTACTGCAAAGGAACGGCACGTATGGGTGCGCGTTTTCGGATACCCTGTTTTTGAAAACGGCAAATGCGTGCGCGCATACGGCACAATGCAGGATATTACAGAGCATAAAAATGCCAAAGAACGCCTGGCAGTAATTTTTGAAGAGTCAACCGACGCACATTTACTATTTAATGATACCGGTATAATTGACTGTAACAATGCAGCAGTAAAAATGATAGGCTGCAGCAGTAAAAGTGAATTGCAGCGTTACCACCCTGCCGATTTTTCGCCCGAGTACCAGCCGGATGGAAAAAGATCAACCGAAAAATCGCTTGAAATGGATGCTATTGCCCGCAAAAATGGCATACATACTTTTGAGTGGATACATAAAAAGCTTAATGGCGAAGAATTTCCGGTAGAGGTAACACTAAATACCGTAAAAATAAGCGGCAAACCTGCGATGCTGGTAGTATGGCATGATATTACCGAACGAAAAAGAGCAGAAGAACGGCTTAAGCAAAACGAAGCGCTGCTGAATGAAACCCAGCAGCTAACCCATAGCGGCAGTTGGGAAAGCGACCTGGTTACCGGCACTAACACATGGTCGGCGGAAGCCTTCCGCATATTTGGACTTACACCTGAAGGCGCCGGCCCCCAAACTGATGTTTTCGGTAATATGATTCACCCCCTTGACAGGGGCATATATAAAGAGGCTATTAAAAATGCCATCAACCATAAAATATCTGCAGATTTTGAATTGCGGATTATAAGAGCAGACGGCACCGTAAGATGGATACGGGCCATTGGTAAACCATTTGAAAATAAGCAGGGCGTTGTGGTAAAACTGCATGGCGCAATATCTGACATTACAGAGCAAAAAGAGGCGAGAGAGGCAATACGGCTTAAACAGGAACAGCTTACCCGGTTTATTGCATTTGCCCCGGTTGCTATAGCCATGCTTGACAAAAACATGCATTACATAGCCGCCAGCAATGTATGGAAAGAAGACTATAAACTTACTAATGTTGATATTACCGGGAAAAACCATTATGATATTTTTCCGGCAGTACTGAAAGATAGAAAGCAACTGCACGAACGCGCGCTTAAAGGGGAAATCTTGCGAAAGGATGAAGAGTTTATAGTTTTTGCGGACGGGCGGCAGGAATGGATAAAGTGGGAAATGCACCCCTGGTATGAAAAGGAAAACGAGGTGGGCGGGCTTATTATGTTTACCGAGATGATTACAAGCCAGAAGGAAGCAAGCGAAGCGCTTAAAAAGGCAAAAGAGCAGGCAGAGCAGGCAGCTATTGCAAAGTCGCAGTTTTTAACCACCATGAGCCACGAAATACGCACGCCTATGAACGCGGTGATTGGTTTTACACACCTGCTGATGCGCAATGCCCGCGAAGACCAAAAAGAGTTTTTACGCATTCTTAAATTTTCCGGCGAAAACCTGCTGGTACTTATAAATGATATACTGGATTTCAGCAAGATTGAAGCAGGTAAGATAGAGATTGAAGATGTTGATTTTAACCTGAAAGAACAAGTTAACACCATTAAGGCCGCGCTCTCACACAAAGCAAAATCAAAAGGCCTGCAATTAAAACTGCTTATTGATAACGATATACCCGATTTTGTGGTAGGCGACCCCGTAAGGCTCGGTCAAATAATTACTAACCTTGCTACCAATGCCGTTAAGTTTACAGAGGAAGGCAGCGTAATAATATCTGCACTTCTTACAAAACAAACAAAGCAAAACATAAGCATTTACTTCGAGGTAAAAGATACGGGCATAGGCATACCCGAAGATAAACAAGGCGCCATATTTGAAAGCTTTACACAGGCCAGCTCAGACACCACACGCAAATTTGGCGGCACCGGGCTGGGGCTTACCATTACAAAGCGCTTACTGGAACTGATGGGCAGCAAAATACAACTGAAAAGCAAACCTGGTGAGGGATCCGTTTTTTCTTTTGAGCTAACCTTTAAAACCAGCGATAAAAAAACGGAAGTTATAGAAGAAGCAATTACCGATGACGGTAAAAAAAGCATTAAGGATATTAAAATACTGATTGTAGATGACAGCCGTGTAAATGTATTGCTGGCCCAGGAGTTGTTAAAGCAATGGAAGGGCAGCGCCGATGTTGCTTTAAACGGCCGTATTGCGCTGGACATGATAAAGCAAAAGGATTATGACGTTGTGCTGATGGATTTACAGATGCCTGAAATGGATGGCTACCAGGCTACCATGGAAGTACGCAAACTACCCGGTGATAAATACAGGCAACTGCCTATTATTGCCTTAACAGCATCAGCCATGCTGGAAATTAAAGACAAGGCATTTACAGTGGGTATGAACGATTATATAAGTAAGCCTTTTAACCCGGATGAGCTGTATCGCAAAATAATAAAATACACTGCCAACAGGGTACATGGCACGGTTACAGCATAACAGCCTTATGCTTCTTTATCAAAATATATTTTGTAGTAATGCTTGCCGGTAAGCTCGTCAAAGCCGCGCTCAATTAAATCGTTATTACCATGAATATAGATATGAAAATTACGGTCGAGTTTTAAAACGCTTTTATATACACGCGACTGCTTTTTTACAGCGGCATTATTTATCTGGAAGTTATCCATAGCGGGCATATCATATTCCTGCTCATACTCCTGCTTAAATTTTTTGAATGATTCCACCCCTACCGGGTTTACAATTACCTCGCTGGCAAATTCATCCGCATCAAAACTCTCTTTCTCTTTAAAATATTTCATACTGCGGTTCAGCAGGTCAATCTTATCAGTTTTAGGTACATCCATTTCTTCCAGCCCCTGCGTTACAAATGTTTTGTACATCTGCAGGGTGTTGTTGGTTTGGGTGTAGGCATCATTCAATATGCGCAGTTTTAAAAAGTCGTCAATCCAGTACACTGCTTCGGTACTGCGGTTGGTTTGGTCAACAGCTGCAACCACGTAGCCATTTTCCTTTTGCGTATTAAAAATAAGGCAGCCCTTATCCAGCTTTTTTATATTGATACCTTCCTGCTCGTAGGCAAGCGCAAAATCCTGCTGCCCACGCTCCACTTTCAGGTATGTTTCTTTTGTTTCCGACTTGAATATGCCAATAGCATCAAATACTTCCCCGTCTAATTGCATACCCGTAAAATAAGTCACATACAACTCACCGCCTTTTATTTTAGGATGGTTTGAAGTATCGTATAAATGTTTAGCCAATTGCATGCTGTTGGCATGAAAGTTTTCGGTGTCATTAAATATCAGCTCCGCAAAATGATACACTTCGTTTAACTGCAGCTCATTGGTGGTGTGGTACATGGCGTACCGCTCATTTACTTTTTCGAAAGGCTTAAGAAAATATTCCAGCAAAATGCCGCGCAGGGTTACATCGGGTATTCCGAGGGGCTGCGCGGAAAGAGAATATAATTCGTTTTGAACTTTACTGCCAGTTTTGTGAATGGACAGTTGCTGCAGTGTTGCCTGGTGACCTGATATCATGCGGCAAAAGTGGTCTTTTTATTGTAAATTTTACCTGGCCCGTATCAATTAGTTAAGGCGCGGATTGCAGGTACTATATTTTGATTGAAACGGGATGCGGCGTTCTACCCTTACTCCCTTTCCTGCCAAAGAGGAAAAGGTTGTGTGACGATGACCTGCAAGACAGACTGAAGCGATTATCATTACACAATTTTACAACCACTGCCTTAAGCATGCAAACACTTTGCTCCGTATGTACCCTGCGTCAAACATAGGGCCGTAATGCGGCGCACCGGGCACAATTATTACGTCGTTATGTATGTTGTTCAACTTCAGCCATGAACTTAGCAATATGGCCTGTGTATATGGCACTGACTGGTCTTTCTGCCCGTTAACGATGAGAAAAGGCGGGTCTCCTTTGTCAATATATGTTACAGGGCTGGCGGCTTTTGCCAGGTCGGGCCTGTCGAATGGTTTTGCGCCCAGCAGCAATGCTATTGGGTTGGGGTTAGGCGGGGGAATGCTGTCGTTTACCGGGCCGCCCACCATAGCCAGGAAATCTACCGGGCCGTAAAAATCAAGTACTCCTCTAATAGTAAAACGAGGTTTAGCGCCATTGGGATAAAACTCCTTTACATTGTTGTTGCTGGATAGTGCCATTAGGTTTGCCAAATGCCCGCCTGCAGAAAAACCCATCAAAGCAAAACGGTGCTTATCTAACCTGTACTTTTCCGCATTATCATACAAAAACTCCACCGCCTGGTTACAGTCCTGTATTTGCGCGGGAAAGGGGGCCTGCGTACTGTAACGGTAATCAATAGAAGCCAGTGCATACCCGCTGTCAATAATGCCTTTTATGGT
>DASZUX010000061.1:0-1878 GCA_035547455.1 Chitinophagaceae bacterium | reverse complement strand
TGAAATGTTGGCTGCTTAACCAGCCCGGCTTCTTTCACATAAGCACAGGATAAAAATGGTTACATTGTGAACAGTCATACATTCAAAAGCATTAAACCGTCAAACGCAAATATTCACCAAAAAATGATTGCAATATGAAACGCAGGGATTTTATGCAGGCATCTGTTTTAGCAGGCGCTTCAGTATTAACAACCGCCGCCAACGCAGCACGCAACAAAAAAGACGACAAAGGGCAGCCCTTTCATCTTAATTATGCCATACATCATGGTATGTTTAAAAACAGCGCAGGCGATGACTTTATTGACCAGATAAAATTTGCTTATGACCAGGGCTTTCGCTCCATTGAAGACAATGGTTTGTCGGGCAGGCCCGAAGCCATGCAGTCAAAAATAGGCGACACACTGGCAAAACTTGGTATGAGCATGGGCGTTTTTGTGCTTGACAAAGGCGGTAATGGCGCCAATACGCTGGCTGCCGGCAAACAGGAGCATATTGATATATTCTTAAAAGGGTGCAGGCAGGCCGTGGAAGTATCAAAAAGGGTAAATGGCAAATTAACCACTGTTGTACCAGGCGATTTTGAAAGACACCTGCCAATGGGTATACAAACTGCCAATGTTATTGAAGCCCTGCGCAGGGGTGCGGAAATACTGGAACCGCACGGCATTGTAATGGTGCTGGAACCACTAAGTGATACGCCTGACCTTTTTCTACGCACGGCTGACCAGACATACGAAATTTGCAAGGCTGTAAAAAGCCCATCCTGCAAAATATTGTACGATATGTACCACATGCAGCGTAACAGTGGCAACATTATCCGCAATCTTGACCTTTGCTATGATGAAATAGCTTATTACCAGATAGGCGATAACCCTGGCCGTAACGAACCAACTACCGGGGAAGTGAATTATAAAAACATTTTTAAACACTTGTATGAAAAAGGCTATAAAGGCATGCTGGGCATGGAACACGGTAATGCAAAGCCCGGCAAAGAAGGTGAAATGGCGCTGATACAGGCTTACCGCTGGAGTGATGATTTTGTTTCGTAATTATTCTTTCTTGCGTTATATCTGTATCAATAACAATTAACCCGGCTGATATGCCGGGTTAATTGTTTATTGAAGCATCACTTTCTTTCCTGTTCGGGCAGATTCTTTTGCAGCTTCCAGTATCTTCACTACTATCACGTTATTTTCAAGTGACGACAAATCATTTACCGGGTGTATATCTCCTCTTAGCACGGCAGCAAGGTATGGTATGTTGTCCTTATACATATAAGGTTTTACCGGTATGCTGCGGTAGGTGCCTGTGTCAAGGCGCTCCTGCAGGGTATTACCATCCATGGCATGCAGGTAGCCAGATTTACCAAAAACCTCCATATCTTTTATCCCGTAAGGCCAGTTCCACGATGCTTCAATAAGCCCGGTAGCATTGGGATATTCTACCATTATCGTTGCATCATCATCAACTTTTGGATAAACCAGGGGTTTTATATGTTTTATGACCGCATATACAGAAACAGGTGCCCGGTTATTCATCAGCCATGTCATAAGGTTAGCGCCATAACATCCAAAATCCATCACTGCTCCTCCCCCATTTTTTACAGGATCGGTTAACCATTTTAAAAAATCCTGGCTGCAATTAATCTCCACAGGCCCCTGGTGGCCGTCATGTACTACCATTTTACGTATATCGCCTATTGCATTTTGGCTGTGTACCATGGTATATACCTGCTGGTTGGTACTGTACCAGGTAGTCTCATAATTAACAAGCACTTTAATATTGTATTTTTTTGCCAGCGCTGCTATTTGCTCTGCATCTTTTACCGTAGTTGCCAGCGGCTTTTCTACCATCACCGGTATGCCTTTGGGGGCACAG
>DASZUX010000060.1:0-4577 GCA_035547455.1 Chitinophagaceae bacterium | reverse complement strand
CCGGCACAGGTGCTGGATGATATTACCGTGAGCAGCACCCGCATACGTATGGCATTGCTTAAAGGCGATATTGACACGGCCAACAGTTGCCTGGGGTACCATTACCATTTTGAAGGTCTGGTAGTTGATGGTAACAAACTGGGCAGGACGCTGGGTTACCCTACTGCCAACATACACATACACGAACCTGAAAAACTTGTGCCGGGGAACGGAATTTATGCCGTTAACGTGCTTTTAACCCATGGAACAGGGAACAGGGACCAGGCGCAGCAGCTCATGGGCATGATGAGCATAGGTGTACGCCCGACTATTGGAACAACAGAGCGTACCATAGAGGTAAATATTTTTAATTTTAATGAAGATATTTACGGGCGAATATTGAGGGTGTATATACACAAATACCTGCGCCCCGAGCTAAAATTCAACAGCCTTGAAGAACTGGCAGATGCACTGGCACAGGATAAAATAAATGCTCTTGCAGCATTGGCAAGCCATCTTTAAGTTTCCCCGGGTTCGCGGGAATAAACCATGACGACAAGACTTTAACTCATCATCTTTACGACCATTTCTTTCATCAAATCAGCATCTTCGGTGCCTGCATCGCTTATGCCTATGCTGCGCAGGTTGTAACTGTGCAGCAGCAGGATGATTTTTTCTATACCATTATAGCCATAGGTGTTCATAGCCTGCATAGCGGTTTTGGCCGCAAACGGGTTGCGGAAGATGGATATAAAGGCGCTTTCTCCCTTATTGTCCATACCAAATACTGAGTATATCTTGCTAAAGTACCCATACAGCGTAGGCAGCAGCAGTTGTATAGGCCCAGCCTTGGGATTTGAGCGGAAGTATTGTATAATACGTATAGCCTTGGGCAGGTTTTTGGCAGCGATAGCATCCTGCAGCTCAAACACGTTAAATTCTTTACTTATACCTATAAACTCCTCTACATCTTCCTCGGTAATAGTTTTGCGGCCTTTAAGGTTTACAGCAAGTTTTTCAATTTCATTCTGCAGGCGGCTAAGGTCGTTACCAATATGGTCAACCACCAGCATCAATGCCTTTTGGTTTATGCTTAAACCGTGGTGCTGCACCATATTGTTAACCCATTCGGGTAACTGGTTGTCGTATAATTTTTTGGTGCTGAATATTTCGCCCTTATCCTTTATTACCTTGCTGAACTTGCTGCGGCCATCTACTTTTTTTTCCTTATAGGCCACTACTAACACTGTAGAAGACAAAGGGTTTTCAACGTAGGGTTCCAGCTTTTCAATATCGCGCATGTGCTGCGCCTCTTTTATAAGCACCACCTGTCTTTCGGCAAACATGGGGTAACGGCGGCAGGCATTTACTACAGTAGCCCAGTCAGCATCGCGGCCATAAAATATGGTAAGGTTAAACCCGGCTTCGCTTTCAGACAGTATATGGTGTTCTGCATAATCCACCACCTGGTCAATAAAATAAGGTTCATCGCCCTCCAGCCAGTATACCGGGCGGAACGCTTTTCTCTTCCAGTCGTTAATAATCTTTTCTGCCGACATTAAGCAAATATAGGGCAAGTACAAGGTACGAAGTTAGAAGTACCATGTGGACGTGAAGCATGAGCCAAGAGGTGCGAAAATAGCAGATTGTGACAGTGCTCTCAAAATTATTCAGCCCTGGCTGTTAGTTATGGAATTTTTGGATAGCCGGCTCTTATTTATATGCGTCCCTTTAAAAAAATGTATTGCCATATTACAACGCGCTATGTATGTTTGGATTTCAAATAATACTGCTTGCCTGTATAATTGCAATTTCTTTACCGAAGCCTCAATCCAATGGATGGCTTAAATTTCAGGTGCCCTCAGTTAACACACGATCCGCATGGAGTGGCTACGCTTTACTGGAGCACATGAAGACAAAAACACTAATTTGTTTTAACCTTAGTGGGAATAAAGAACACAACGATTCAGTAATTTGCCAGGTTGATTCACTGGTGCGTGTGCTTTACAAAAACAACGATACAATTCATGCTATAAGCGTGCACTTTTCTGCAGGCAGTACTTATGGCCAGTTTGTAAGACTGGTTAATACAATGAAAACAGAACTGGTACCTTATTATGCACTTTGGGAGGATGATTTCTATACCTGGAGAGTATTAAAGCCCAAACCCGGAAAGACCGGGAAAATTGAGCCGCTTTATATGTAAATAAAGAATTGCACGCTGCACCGCTTTAGAATATTAGGCCACCGTTTTAAGCCGCGATGCATAACTTTAATACATAAAAACCCCTGCTGCCATGAACGAAGACATACTTGCCTACCACAATGCGCTGCCGCCCGCAGAAAAAGAAATTTGCGACTTGCTGTATAAAAAAATAAGCCAGTACCTGCCCAAAGCCGAAAATAAAATGTGGCATGGCCACCCTGTGTGGTTTTTAAATGGTAACCCTATTACCGGGTACGACAAATTAACAACCTGTGTAAGATTACTGTTCTGGAGCGGGCAGTCGTTTAACGAGCCGTCCTTATTGCTCGAAGGCAAATTTAAAGCAGCAGAAGCGCGTTATACCAACGTGCAGCAAGTAAATACCGCAGATTTACAACGCTGGCTTGTCAAGGCTGCCACCATACAGTGGGATTATAAGAATATTGTAAAAAGAAAGGGCGTGCTTGAAAGATTGTTATAAAAGTTACTGTGAAACCCTCTTCCCAAACTTAGTAATTGCTCCTGCTAATCGTGTATTACCATCAGCGGTACATGGCTGTGAAACGCAAGTTCTTTGGTATGGCTGCGTTTAAACAAGCCGTCAAAAAAGCCATGTTTTTTGGGGATAGTAATAATTAAATCAATATTTTTATCAACGGCAAAGTCGTTAATGGCGTCTACAAAACTGGTGCTGTCAATAAAATGGTATTCCGGGTTGTAACCATAAAACAAGGTATCAAGCATCAGGCTTTCAAAAGGTGTGTCAGGCGAAAAGTTTCTGTTTTCATGGTCAATGTTCAGCACAAACAATTTGGCTTTTGTTTCGTCCAGTATTGTTTTAATGGGCTTAACGGGTGTAGTTTCTACTACCTTCCTGAAATCGCAGGCGAGCAGCACATTTTTAATCTCGCTGAACTCAGTGTTGGGTGGTACCACAATAACCGGCAGGGTTGAGTGTCTTGCAACGTTAACCGCGCTGCTGCCAATTAATGCCTCGGTAACTGCACCGCCGCCGGTTACACCCATAACAATTACGTCAATATGGTTGGCTGCACAAATATCTTGTATTCCATCGGTAAGCGTGGTGTACTCAATTACTGTTTCAATGGCAATATTTCCTGCGGCCGGTTGTATGGCAGCCTTAAAGGTTTCCATTCCCGTCTCGGCAATCATTTTCATATCGTCAAAATCAATCAGTTCAACGGGTGTCATGCTCGCATCGGTGGCAATAGGTTGCTGGTAAGCATTATATAAAACAATTTTTGAAGCATGTAGCTGCCCGGCAAACTTAAGTGCATACAAGGCTGCTTTTTTAGCAACTTCTGAGTAATCAGTCGGCACAAGAATATTATTCATAAAATATTATTGAGGTATAAAATTAGTTTGCGTTTTTACCCTTGCGCATGACAAATATCATGCTTCCACCAAACTTTTAATATTACCAAATTATCAAAATACACATTATGCTATATTTTCGATAATGCCTGCAATACCCTGGCCACCGCCAACACAGGCAGTAACCATACCATATTTTTTGCCTAACCGTTTCATATCGTTCAAAATCTGTACCGTTAGCTTGCAGCCGGTGCAGCCCAGCGGGTGCCCTAGCGCAATGGCGCCGCCGTTTATATTTACAATTGCCGGGTTAAGCCCTAACCGGCGTATTACTGCCAGCGACTGCGATGCAAACGCTTCGTTTAGTTCTATCAAATCAATATCGCCCAGGTTCATATCAGCCTGCTTTAAAACTTTAGGCACGGCAGCAACAGGCCCAATACCCATAATGCGGGGGTGTACGCCTGCACTGGCGCAATTTATCAGGCGGCCTATGGGTTTTAAACCAAGACTGTTTACAAGGCGTTCGCTCATTACAATCACAAAAGCAGCGCCATCACTGGTTTGCGATGAGTTGCCGGCAGTTACACAGCCACCCTGGGCAAAAGCGGGTTTAAGCTTTGCCAGCGCCTCCAGCGTGGTGTCGGCACGCACGCCTTCATCGGTATCAACTATGTATGTTTTTGTTTTACGCTTACTTTTTTCATCCACGTAAACCTGCTCTACATTTATAGGCAAAATTCCTGATTTAAAATAACCGTTTTGTATGGCATGCATTGCTTTTTGGTGACTGGCAAGCGCAAAGGCATCCTGGTCTTCGCGGCTAACGTCAAACTCCTTTGCCACCGCCTCGGCGGTAAGCCCCATGCTTAAATAATAATCAGGTTCTTCTTTAGCAATGCTGTACGCCGGCACAGTTTTCCAACCCGCTGTAGGCACCAGGCTCATGCTTTCTGTACCACCGGCAATAATACATTCAGCCATCCCGCTGCGAATTTTAGCTGTAGCAGTGGCAATACTTTCCAGACCGCTGGCGCAGTAGCGGTTAATAGTAATA
>DASZUX010000059.1:0-2803 GCA_035547455.1 Chitinophagaceae bacterium | reverse complement strand
TTCTATAAATATAAAACGGCTGCCGGCGCCGGTTACTTACCGGGACAAAATTTTGTTAACAGGCTCCTGTTTTACAGAACATATTGGCAACCACCTGGCCGAGATGAAGTTTAACACGTTGCAAAACCCGAATGGTATTTTGTTTGATCCCATAAGCGTTTGCAAAAGCCTTGTTAGTTATATTGAGAACAGGCCATATACAGAAGCGGATATTTTTTATCTTGATGAAGCCTGGCATAGTTGGCTGCACCATAGCCGGTTTTCAAACCCGGTTAAAGATGAGTGCCTGCACAGTATAAATCAATCCCGGCAGGCAGCACACGATTTTTTAAAAAAGGCCGACTGGATAATTATTACCCTCGGTTCATCGTTTAGTTACAGGCTTTCCGGCAGCGCAGGCTTATATACTGCAAATGCTAACGAAGGAACCGGTGTAGCCAATTGCCATAAAGCGCCTGCAACGGCATTTAGCAAGCATTTATGCACTATTGAAGAAACGGTTACCGCGCTGGATGGTACGCTGTACAGGCTTTGGCAGTTTAACCCTCAATTAAAAATTATTTTCACCATTAGCCCTGTAAGGCATTTGCGGGATGGCGTGGTGGAAAATAACCGCAGTAAGGCAAGGTTGATTGAAGCGGTACACCACGTGGTAAATAAATTTGATAAGCTGTATTATTTCCCAGCATACGAACTGGTGATTGATGTGCTGCGGGACTACCGGTTTTATGATATTGACCTTGCACACCCCAACTACACGGCTACGCAGTTTGTACTTGAAAAGTTTACTGAAAACTGTATAAGTGAAGAGGCGGCAGCATTAATGGAAGAAATAAGAAAAATTGTGATTGCAAGAAATCACAAACCTTTTAATCCTGGTTCATTGGCACATAAAAAGTTTTTGCGGGTGCAACTGGAGAAAGCTGAACTGCTGCAAAAGCAGCACCCATATTTGGATTTTAGTGTGGAGTTACGGCACTTTTCCCAATAAATCATTTCCGGTGCAAGTATAATTAAGCAGGTGAAAAAAACCGGATTCAGCAGTTTTAAAATTGCTGAATTAATGCATCCTGTCACCTCTCAGCTCTAAATTTTTTATTACCGTTGCTTCGTAAGCAAGCCATTCCGCCCAGCGTTTGCGCACCTTCACTTTGTCAATATAAGTTTCAGCAAGCTCTATAAATAAAGTGTAATGGCCGGCTTCGCTTTCCATAAAGCGCCTGTAAAAATTACGCAGGTAATCGTCATTCAATCCTTCGCTTAATCTTTTAAACCGTTCACAACTGCGGGCTTCAATCAACGCCATTGTTAACAGTTGGTCTAAAAAACGGTCTTCTTCGCGGCCGCCTTTTTGCTGGAAGGCCAGGAGTTTATTTACATACTCATCCTTTCGCTGTTTGCCAAGCTGCAGCTTTCTTTTTTGCAACTCCTGTAATACCAGCCTGAAATGTCCCCACTCTTCAGTAACTACCGGTGAAAGTTCGTTTACCAGTTTTAGCCTGCCCGGGTTTTTTTGAATGAGGGATATGCACGATACCGCAGCTTTTTGTTCGCAATAAGCATGGTCGGTTAAAATATCTTCCATACTCATTCCTGCTAAGTCAACCCAGCGCGGGTCTGTTGGCAGTTGCAGGCCTAATATATTTTTAGTATCGGCTGATAGTTCAGTATTCATCGGTGTAAAGATAATTTTATTCTGTTAACAGCGTTTACAGTACAGTTATGTATAAAGTCCTGTTAACAAAATGCAAATATGTTAGCACTGTTATAAATGGGTAAACCCCTTTGTTTACAGGCGTTTCGCTGTATAACCATTCATCAGGCAACAGTGCCGGCCAGCATTTATACTGTAACACTATTTTGTAGTTAATAATAAAGGGTGTACATTTGCACCGCAATTGAGACAATGATTCATTACTCCTGCAGTTGCTTCCGTTTGAAATATCTTGCCTAACGTGCCTCACAGGCTTTATTGTTTGCCCGAAGAGTTTTTATTAACAGACAAAAAGGACGATGTATGAACACAAATGTTACTAACTCCGTAGTGGACATGGAGCATGATGAACTAAATAATTTAACGGGCCAGGTAAAAGAAACAGTGGCAAATAATGTTGATATTAATAAAGCAGCATCTAAAAATATATTTGCAGCCGCAAACCTCTGGCACATTCAAAGAATGAAGAAAAGCTCGCGTGTAAGACGTGCAGCGCTTTGGAACTAAGTTGTTCTCAACAGGAAGCCCGCTGTTTGCGGGCTTTTTCTTGCATATTATAGTTTGTATTAATCCTTCCAGCTACTTTTAATTGAGAATTTAAGCAGGTAATCGTCAGATGCATTTGTGTGCCCCGAAGACAATATCTTAACAAGCTTATTTTTCATATCAATAATAAACGTGTACTTATTGCCAACGTCGCTTGTTACATCGTACATGTAGGAGTCATAGTCTGCTTTATACTCCTTACTTTTTACATAATAAGACGATTTTATATCCTGCGTTGTGTGGGTAAACATTGTTTCGCTCTCATTCAATGTAAATAACGACGCGAATTCTTCGTTATCACCGCAGTTGTCAAAGGTGCTGTTATTGTCGTTCCAGTAACAGGTTTGTTTGTGGTCTGTGCTTATGTGCAATGTTGACTGGGCCTTAACAAAGGCTGATATAGCAATAAACCCAAGGATAAAAAAAGTTGTTTTCATAACATTGTTTTTTAAGATTAGTGAAGGATGGCGGTTATAAAAGATTGTTTTCAAAGCACTTTTGTCCTATCCGCTTGGTGAAGTAAAATAATAAAAAAATACCAGG
>DASZUX010000058.1:0-4151 GCA_035547455.1 Chitinophagaceae bacterium | reverse complement strand
ATAGAGTTTGGCGGCTTTGATATTACGGAGGTTTGTGAATCAAAAGACTCGATGTATTATAACCCTTCAAATTATTACGAAATTAATAATGGAGCCATAACAAGGGACTCATCGTTAACTAAAAAAATGGATATAAAGGTTAATGGTATTTATTTACCCAAACCATTAGATGAAAACGGCTTTTGTTGCATTATTATTAAAAAGCCGCCAAGCAGGAATAAACAATAAATACCATTTTGTACCCGCTTATATTGGCATAATTTTTTTTCGCCTGATTGCAGCATCTTCTAATTGCCAGGCGGTTGCCGGTCTTTAAAAAATTCACAAACCACAAAACAGCGCAAAGGGAGAGCAAAAGGATGCTTAAAAAAAGCCGACCACCTATAAGCGTAAAATCACAATTAGGAGCTCAACCAGTTGAGTCAGGCTTTTAGAAGCAGTCACAAAATTTTCTTTCAAAGAGAGGGCTAATCATATATGGCAATTCTTGTTGTTTTAAAGCAGCAAGCCTATAATATTCCTGCTGCTTTTGCCACCGCTAGTTTTATATAGTTATGGTGTTGATGTAAGGCGCTTTATAAGGGTTATTTCCTTATTGCTAAAAGGTGTGCCATCCGGCCTGAAGATGTCGTGAAACCAAATCTCCGGTTCTTCCCCACTGGATATGGGCGTGTCCCAAGCGTACATGGTATTGGTTTTACCGGCTACAAGCCCCCAGTTTATAGCTACTACTTTATTCTTTTTAAGCAGGGGCATTATATTATCAAAACGGCTGCCACGCAGGCGTGCCATATACTCTGTGCAAATAAGCGGTTTACCATATTTTTTAAGGGTATCAATAGTACGTGCATGTACTGTGTCGTTGTTATAATCGTGGTAGCTTATAACGTCGCTGTTGGTCAACTGGTAAGCATTTAATTCTTTTAAAGATGATGACCACACACCTGCAGATAAAGGCTGATCAGGGTTTACTTCGCGCCCCCAGGTAAATATTTCTTGCAGTAAAGGCAGGCTTTTATTGCCATAACCGCTGTTGCCTGGCTCGTTATACACATCCCACATCAAAATACGCTTGTCGTGCTTAAAAGTATTGAGTATATCTTTTACATAAGCTTCCAGCGTTTTAACAACCACCGGGGAGTCATATAAAATCTTACCCGGGTCTCTCAGCCAGCCGGAGTTGTGAATACCCGTTTTAGGTGCAGGCTGTTTGCCAATATGGTAACTCTCATTCCAGCAATCATCAAAAAACACGAACATGGTAATAATGCCATGCCTGTGGGCAATGTCAAGATACCTGTTCATCCTCTTTTTAAAGCCTTCTTTATCCTCTAGCCAGGCGGCATGATGCAAAAAAACGCGCATGCAGTTAAGGCCAATGCCCTGGGCATAGCCAAGGTCGGTGTCAATGGCGGTGGTGTCAAAGGTATCTCCCTGCCACATTTCAAGCTGGTTAATAGCAGTATGAGGAATAAAATCGCATCCACGCAACCAGCCGTATTGTTTATACCATTCATTGGCTTTTTCTTTACTCCATACAGGGCGCTGTGCAAATACAAATTGTAAGCACGCTGCCAAAAAAAATGCCAGGCAAATTGATTTATATTTCATAGATATATTTTATGCTGGTAGGCTATATTTTTATGAATTTTTAGTGTTTTACCTGACTACCGGGAACGCACTAATACGTAACCTTGCAGCCCCCATGGGTATCAGTTCAATTTTTTCATCTTCCGTGGTAACATTTACGGGGCTTTCGGGCAATACTGCTACAAGGCCGTATTTATCAAGCTGCCACTGTGGTATTTGCTTACCATCAGTTTCTATTATCAGTGGCACATCATTTTCAGTAAAAGGAAAATTACTTGCGGGCCAGGGCTTATGTACTACCGTAAACGCCTTTGCGGCATCTATGTTTTGCACGTCTTTCTCCTCCAGCCCATAATTCCATGCACTGCCGGGAAATATCTGGTATGACGGCCATTTGGTAGCATCAGCATTGGGCTGCCACCGCGAGTCAGATATGGCAGCGGAGCGGCTGTCCTCTTTCTTATAATCTTCTTTTATTTTAAGTGAAAACGTGAGTGGCCCATAGTTTACGCTAACACTGTTTTTGTTCTCATTCCACACCTTTAACTGCACCTTCATAGGCAGGTTTATTTCAATTTTATCGCCGGTCTTCCATGTATTCTCAATACGTGTATAACTTAACGCCAGCGATGTGTGCTTTACTGTAACACCGTTAACTTTAATTACCGCAGCATCGCACCAGGCTGGTATGCGTATGTAAAGAGGGAATTGTATATTATCTGCTTTGCTAACAGTAATAGTGATGTTTTCATCAAAAGGGTAGTGTGTATCTTCCTTAAGTGTTACTGTTTTACCAATACCCACTTTAGCAGTAACATCGCAACTGTTATACAGCATGGCGGCAAGCCCGTTATCAGGGGTAGCCATCCACATATTTTCGGCATAATAAGGCCAGCCTTGTGCGTGATTATGCTGGCAGCACCTGCTGCTAAATGGGTTCATCATTAAAAAAGGGCCGTCGTTTTGTATGCCGGGGCTATGGTTCATGGTATCGCTTACCGCCATGTTAGGGGCTGTTAAATACCGCAGCGATTTAAAGTCAGGCATAACCGCCGCAGGATAAGTGTTAAAGGCTACATCTTCGCAATGGTCGGCCCAAAATGGGTCGCCGGTAATACGCGCCAGTATTTCATCACTCGCCATTTGCTCTACCATGCCACATGTCTCCACTGCCTGCCGGGGGTCAGTATAACCCTTACGCGCATCTTCATCTGCCCCAAACATACCCCCGGGCACCTGCCCGTACATATTACGTATGATGTGAAAGTCGTTATAAGTTGCGTTTAAAAAGAAAGAGTCTTTTGTTTGCATGTAATAAGTGGCAGGCTCACGAAAACACTGCGCCACGTTTACGTTGTGAAAGTTGGGCAAGGTGTTTGCCTGTGTCCAGTTGGCAGTGTTGCGGTGTACTTTTCGGGCAAGATCAAGCAGCCATGGTTCGCCCGTAATATTGTACAGCCAGTAAATGCTGTAAAGGTTATCGCCACCACGGCTATTTTCCCAATAAGTTTTTAAAAACAGGCTGTCAGGCACAGTTGTCTCCCACTTAAAATACCTGTCCATTAAATTTATTACACGCTGGTCTTTACTGTACTCATAATAAGATTGCATTGTCCACAGCATAATCATGTTAGCCCATACATCCTGTAACCCCCGGGGGTGTTTTTGTGAGCGCTGCAAATTTACGGGGCCAAAAAAACCATCCGGGCGCTGGCTTTCAAACACTTTCTCCAACCAGCCTTTTGTTTCGGCAATCATGGCAGTATCCCGCAGCAGGTAGGCAAGGTCGCCATAACCTTTCAGCCAATAAGGCACTTCCTCCCAGCCATGGTCGCCTTCACCGTTTCCGCTGTACCATGCATTATTTTTTTTATCAAGCCAGGCGCTTATTTCGCCAAGGTGGCCTGTAAGGCCGTCGCGCTGGCGTTCAAGATAAGTTTTTATCCACCCGCGCGGCACTATGCTGCCTACCGGCAGTTTAATAAACGCAAGCGGCTGCAATGGCTGCCTGTTTGAAATATAATTACTATTATAGACGGCAGTTGAAGGCCTTGTAACAGTGCTTACCGTAAAGCCGGCAGCATTATGCCAGCAAATAGCTGTTAATGATGCTGCAAAAAATGCCGAACCAATTAAAATCTTCTTCATGGCAAGTATGCTGAATAAGAGGTGAAAATAGGCAATAATATTAAACCCGCCTGAAATTAACTGTAAAAAATACACTTGATGTAACAGGCTTATAACAAAAGGCTTATTAAACCAAAGCAGCTAATATCAACAATAAAAAAGAAAAAATGTCCGATACAGTTATTCATATATGGAAGCTGCCGTTTTTTCTGTAATGGCTTTAGGGGCAAGCCAGGCAAGGGCTGCGCCCAATTTATTTACAAAGCCAACTATAACCTCTGTTTTACGGGCGTACATTTTTTGTACGGCTATTGCCGCTACTTCTTCGGGCTGCATATTAAATTTCTCTGCGGCTTTCTGGCCTTTAACGCCAACATTGGCACGCTGCGGAAACTCAGTATCGGTAGCGCCGGGACTAACACAGGTTACCGATA
>DASZUX010000057.1:0-7651 GCA_035547455.1 Chitinophagaceae bacterium | reverse complement strand
TTGGGGATATAAGTTCACCACGGTTAATTGACGAGGTGATGAATGAGCTGGTAGGGCCGGCCGAAGCACATACCTTCTGGCAGAAATACTTAGATGCTTATATTACGTGGGAAGATATCCATTACCTGGCTTCAATCGGGGTAAACTCTATACGCATCCCCTTTAATTACAGAATTTTTTCTGATGAAACATATTTGGGCGGTCATGGAGACAAACGTGGTTTTATGCTGATGGACCGTGTGATAGGGTGGTGTAAAAAAGAGAGATTATATGTAATACTTGATATGCACTGTGCGCCCGGCGGACAAACCGGCGATAATATTGATGATGGTTATGGTTACCCTTTTTTATTTGAGAGTGAAGAGAGTCAAAGGCAAACAGCTGCTATTTGGAAAAAAATAGCGAACCATTATAAAAATGAAACGGCGGTACTTGGATATGATATGTTAAACGAGCCTATAGCCACCTATTTTGATAAAGATAAGTTTAATCCCCATCTTGAACCGGTGTATAAAAAAATTACTGCGGCAATCCGTTCTGTTGATACCAATCATATCGTTATTATTGGCGGCGCGCAATGGGATAGCAACTTTAAAATTTTTGGGAAGCCTTT
This sequence comes from Chitinophagaceae bacterium, assembly GCA_035547455.1. Classification (GTDB taxonomy): domain Bacteria; phylum Bacteroidota; class Bacteroidia; order Chitinophagales; family Chitinophagaceae; genus JABDFW01. The sequence continues at coordinate 7,038 of DASZUX010000057.1, read as the reverse complement.
TGATGATAAGTCAATATACACTTTCCACAAATACTGGACCCCACCTACAAAAGAAGTAATACAGGAATACCTCGACTTCAGGAATAAATTTAATGTGCCTGTTTACTGTGGCGAGACCGGGGAGAATACAGATGGCTGGGTGGACAGTTTTCGCGTTATGCTGGAGCAGAATAATGTGGGCTGGCATTTTTGGCCATATAAAAAAATTGACAATACCCGTGGCTTTGTAACCTTTGCTGTACCCCAATATTATAATGAGGTAACTGATTACGCCGAAGCTATACGCGCTAATTTTGGCGATATTCGCAAAGCACGCCCCCAAAATATGGACGACGTTAAAAAGGCCCTGGCCGGTTTTTTAGAAAACTGCAAGTTTAAAAACTGCGTTGTTAATAAGGGCTACGTTGGAGCGCTTGGGTTTATTACAAGGTAAAATAACAACCGGTTATGCTTTTGCAGTTAGTACCTGCGTGCCACTTTTGTCATGTCTTTACTTATGCGCGCACTCATCATGCCCGTGGTATCAATATGGCTGTCTTTAACGTGTACTTTAAATTCACATACATAGTCATCCGGGTTTTCGTAATATACTACATCAAGCACCTCATATTTTACGTGAGCAGAATCATATTTGTTGTTTTGATACAGGTAGTCAACCCAGGTTTTCTTTAATGTTTCCCGCAGTTGTTCGGGCGATTGAGCCGCCTTGTATTTACATGAATAAAAAATGCAAAACAATAGTATAGCAGTAAACTTTCTCATAAAAGCACATTGTCGGTGTAAATTTATAAGAGTTTAATAATATTAATCAGTTTTTTCTTTGTTAAGGTGATACTGCTTTATCCATGTAAACTTGCTACCTTCATGCTCATCATTTGCTACAAACCTAATATTGCCATTATGAAAAAAAATCTCCCCGGTATTTTTTTTGCGGTACTTATAGCATGCTGCATTGTATATACTGCTTTACCTGCTCGTGTAATAAAGGACAGATTAAAACATAAAACAATGGATAACACACTTACCCCAAACGAAAAAAAGGAAGGGTTTATACTGCTTTTTGACGGCGTTACAAAAAATGGCTGGCGTACTTACCAGGGTAAACCAGGTTCGTGGGCTGTTGAAGCCGGTACTTTGTATTGCCAAAAAACACCAGAACAGCAGTATTCCGACTTAATAACGAATGATCAGTACGAAAATTTTGAATTGCGGATTGACTGGAAAGTTGAACCCAATGCCAACAGCGGTATAATGTACATGGTTACAGAGCAATATGAACAAAGTTATTTAAGCGGGCCGGAGTACCAGTTACTTGATAACGAAGGATACAAAGGAAAAATTGAAGATTATCAAAAAGCTGGTGCTGCTTACGCCATTAAAGCGCCAAGTGTAGATGCTACAAAGCCGGTAGGTGAATGGAACCATACTGTTATAATAGTTAATAAAGGGCATGTGGAGCATTGGCTGAACGGTAAGAAAATAGTGGAATATGAACTTTGGAGCGATGAGTGGAAAGCTGCAAAGGAGCATGGCAAATGGAAGGATGCTGCTGGTTATGGGATGTCAAAAACAGGGCATATAGCAATACAAGATTATCATGGTGATGGCAAGGTTTGGTTTAAAAATATTAAACTAAGAAAATTATAAGTGTGAACAGATGTTAAAATTGTTAAAGCCTTCCGGTAAAAAAACGGAAGGCTTTAATTTTTCTTTTCAAACTAATATGAGGATAAATTTACCCAGGTGTGCGGTGAGCAATAGATTTTTTTCGATAAGCAGGAGAAAAAATGCCGACGGATTATTTTTGTTGCCGGTTTTAAGCATTTATAATTTTCACCATTTGTGTAAAACTTGTTAAACTGTTTTTTACTCTTCAGGATTAACACAAAATGATTGGCCATCTTTGCAAAACATGAATATTGTATTACCATCCAGAATAATGAAAGGATTATTGTTTTTTTCCCTCTTAACGCTCACCTGCTTAAACGCTTACAGCCAGGGCAACACCAGCCAAAAAGTTAAAGGCAAAATAAGCGGGCGGATCATTGATTCTGCTTCCGGTCAAAATATTGAGTCTGCGACAGTATCGCTTTATAAGAGTGGTAATGATAAACCTTTAACCGGTGCAACCGCTGATAAGCAGGGCATTTTTAAAATAATCAATGTGCCGGCGGGTGTTTATACAGTAGTAATTGAGTTTGTCGGGTATTCAAAAAAAAGTATAGCAAACGTGCCGGTTACGGCTGAAATACCATCCTACAGCGTAGGTGTGGTGTCAATGGCCAAAAGCTTTGCAGAGCTTAAAAGCGTTACTGTAACAACCCAGGCTAAACTGCTTGAGAACAGGATAGACAAGATGGTTTTTAACGCTGAAAAAGATCTTACTTCGCAGGGAGGAGTGGCAACAGACATATTGAAGAAAATTCCGCAAGTGTCTGTTGATATTGATGGTAATGTGGAACTGGCGGGCACTTCAAGCATCCGGTTCCTGATTAATGGAAAGCCTTCAACAGCTTATGGTTCTAATATATCAGATGTGCTGCAGTCAATACCTGCCAGCCAGATAAAAAGCGTTGAAGTGATAACCAACCCGGGGGCCAGGTATGATGCTGAAGGTTTAGGAGGCATCATCAACATCATTCTTAAAAAAGATAATACCAGGGGCATTAACGGCAACCTGTCGCTAACAGCAGGCACCAGGCGCGAAAACGGTTCATTTAACTTTAATGCCCGCAGCGGCACATTTGGCATGAACGCATTTGTAAGCGGTAATACAAGGCTTTCTGCCACTACAACAAGCAGCTATAAACGTACATCTTTTGATTCTGTGGCAAACACAAACGTGTTGCTAACGCAGGATGGTTCTTCGCAGTTTATCCGACATGGCATAGAAACGGGCGTGAATTTTGACTGGACATACAAAAAGAAAAACAGTTTTTCAGGGGGAATAAGTTACGAAAATTTCGGCGGGTCAGGCAGCGGTACAACCAACCAACTGCAATCAATTACAGATGCCACAGGTAATTTGCTATCAAACATTGCACTCTTAAATAGCAGCCATAACTCTTTTCTCTTTCATACTGTTGGGGTAAATTTTGACTATAAGCGAACATTTGATAAGGATGGCCAGGAACTTGAATTTGCGGTTAACTCAAGTTTTGATAACAGCCGCAGGGTAGCCGATAATAATCAAACAGCGCAGCCATCAGATTCATTATATTATGGCATTAACAGCGAAAACCCTGGCAAGCAGAATGAAACGGAAATAAGACTCGACTATACTCAACCAATTACCAAAGATGTAAAATTGGGCACAGGTGCAAAATTTGTTGCACGGGATATAAACACTTTATCTGATGTGTTGTCTTTTCAGCCGGGGGCTAAGCAGTTTTTACAGGATGAATATTTATCAAATACGCTTGCATATCATCAAAAGGTATATGCGGCTTATGCTGAAGTAAACTTCCCGGTTTCTACCTGGTTTGACGCTAAAATTGGCGGACGGTATGAGCGGACCAGTATTGATGCGTTCTTTTCTAATGCCCAGTCGCAGGTTAATGCTCCCGGTTATAACACGTTTGTGCCATCTATCTTTTTTATGAAACGGCTACCTGCTAATCAAACCATAAAGTTTAGTTATTCTAAAAGAATTAACAGGCCAGATTACAGAGACTTAAATCCCTTTATCAATACCAGTGATCCTTCTAATATGTCTCAAGGGAATCCATACCTGCAACCAGAAATAGGCAACCGGTTTGAATTGGGTTACAGTAAAGATATGGGCAGCCTGGGCTCATTTATGGTGGCTGCTTTTTACCGTACTTCCAATCATGATATACAGCCGTATGTTGTGTATTATCCTGCACTAACCGTAGGTGACAGTACCTATACAAATGTATCGTTAAGCACTAACCAAAATATTGGTATTGAAAGAAATATAGGCGCCAGCCTTTTTGGCGATCTGCATTTTACATCTAAGCTTGATGTAAGAACAAATGTGTTTATGTTTTACCGCAAGACTATTAATGAACTGCAGCCCGGTTTAAACGCACAAAGTTTTAACTACCATATAAATATGAATATTAGTTACCAGTTTGCGCCAACGATGGCAGCAGAGTTTTTTGGTAACTTTCATTCAGCACGGCATGATGTGCAGGGTCGTTACCCGTCATTTACTTCATACAGCTTTGCCATACGCAAACAATTTTGGGATAAAAAGGGAAGCCTTGCGCTTACGGCCGATAACCTGTTTTCAGAATACCTTACTCAGCGAACTGAATTATCGGGCACTAACTTTATGGTAAACAGTGTAAGAAATGTTCCATTCCGCTCTATAGGCCTGAACTTTACATGGAAGTTCGGCAAGCTGGAGTTTAAAAAAGATAATGATGATAATGAAGGCAATGGCCGTTCGTAATTGAGGCAATCAGGGCATTTTCTGGAGCTTGCCTGTTTCAATTTAAGATTAGCACTAAATTAAGCTGCTAAAATTCAGATAAATATATATAACAATAGCGCCTGGTATAATGAGAGTTATGCCAGGCGTTATTGTATTGCCAACTCATAAAAGTTGCTTTGTATTGTCAGTTATATTTTTGTCTATAAGCAATTGGCAGGGGTCTATACTGACCAAGGCTGGTTTGCCGGTTACAATAATACTAAAGCTATGCACCCCGCTGCCCAACTTATATCTTTGGGTATGCAAAATTTTTCTTTGTATAAAACCCGATGCGGTTTCGCTGTCGGGGGCAAAAATACCAATGTCAACATAATCATTCATAGTAGCGGTTGCCTCTTTACCCTTCTTGTCCTCGTATGTTTTAGCTGTACTAATGGAAAAATTTACCTGGTAACGGTTATTGTTTAATGGTATTGCAGAGGCAGATATAACCTTATTATCATAAAAGGTTATTTTCTCCCAGGTGTCTTCTAAATAATACTGCAATGAGTCTGGGGTATGTTTCTTTAAATAGTGGTATAAATCTTTGCTGCCTGCGTATGGTGGTATTGATTTAAAGCAAAAAGCCTGATAGAATTCCTTTAACGCAGCATTCATAGTGTCTTCGCCTATAAGCCCTTCCAGCCCGTAAAGCACAATGCCGGCTTTACTGTTTTGTTCATTTTCCCTTCCGGCCGTTAATAACGGGTCTTGGGTTATATTATTCCGTCCTCTTCCCCACATATAGTTATCCAACTCGTTTATCAAAAAATTTCTAACATTATATTGGCCTGATTTCTTTTTCATCATTAATAATGCTGCGTATTTGGACAAGCCGCTGGTTATTACCAGCGAACCTTTGCTATGATTGGGTATTAATTGGGTAAACCACCATTGTTTTGCTAACTGCATGGCGGCAGAAAAGTAGCAGTAATCTCCTTGGTTGGGGCTTGTAAAATTTGCATTCCATCCAAAGTTTTCAGAGAAAGCATTTGCGCCTGCCATCATGCTTATATCACGGTTGTAAAGCGATGATTCAACAAGCCGCATTTCAGAGAACGGGTAGCCCCCCCATGACTTGCTGTAGTAAGAAAGACCATCTTTGTAAGCAGCCATAAACCGTTGAAGGTTGGCATTATGGTGTGGATAATAAAGTAATTCCACTCCTATGGTTTTGTTATTGTTTATTGTTACACTGTCTTTCAAAGATGCATAACGTGCTGAATAAATGTTGATGCCGGAATAAACACCCTGCGAATTGCTTATGAACTCAAAGTAATTTCTTCCATTTTCCTGCCAGCTTTTTTTAAGGTTGCCAGGCCCAATAGCTAATTGGTTTGATGGAGTGCTGATGGTAATATCAAAATGCAGCAAGCCGGATTGAGGGCCCGATATTGGAAAATTGGCCCCAGACGTATCGTTGGCGCCTGCAAATTCACTTTTTTTTGCGGGTAGCCCAAATTTAGCGCGCTCATCGTTGTCCGTTAACTCTTCATCATCATCATAGCCTAAACCCGGTAAGCCAGGGCCAATTGATGTGCCATTTTTCAAAATGTCTGTACCAAAAACATAATTGCCAAAACCAGTATACTCTTTCACAGAATTTATTTCTGCAACGGCCGTATCTAAAGGCATTAATGGTTTTGGCAATTCATAAAGGCGATAGGCTGAGCTATCTGCCCGCGACTTTAAAAAATTAAATTTTCCTCTTTTAAAAATTAACGGATTAGTATAATTCAAGGGTTCGCCGTTGTAGGTTAATGTATAGTTTTTTACAGCATCCCCATCCAGTAATAATTGAGTAACAGGCACACCGGTGCGATTAACCAGTGTTATCCTGGCTTTAAAAGTAGCCCTTTGGTCAACTGGAAAAATATCAGCGTGCAATTGTATGCCGGTTACTGTGGGCAACGGCATATACTGGTAATGTTTTAACTGCTTTTCCATCGTAGCAGCCATTTCAATTCGCTCGTTTTCAGTATAGTAACTGTTTAAATAGCTTACATTATAATAATTGTAACATGCAATAGCTATAAATGCAATAAGCAGCACTGCTGATATGAGCCTTGTTTTTGCATTAAACCGGTCTTTTGCCAACTGCCATCTTTCTTTAAGCGAGGTAACAGACCCACGTACGTAAAACAGGTAGCTAATTACTATAAATAAGCTTCCGGCCAGCAGCCAGTAAAGATTAAACCATGATACCGGCATTAGCATGTGCCCTACACCATCCATGTCAGAAACACCATAACCTGGTGTGTAAGAGTATAAGAGTAAATGATAATCCATCCACCCTGATAAGTTAGCAAGTAAAAAAAGTGTCCATATTGCAATACCGGCGGCAAGTGCAGCAAATTTGTTGTTAATACAAATGTGCAGTATAAATGCAAACATTACCATTTCAATGCCTGCAGGTAAAACGATGAGATAAAGAACAGTGCAATACAGCGGAATATTAAGAAATGTATAGCCTCTTAACAACTGTACAGTAATGCCAATAAGCATTGGCAGCGTTGATAAAAACAGTGCAATAATAAGTATGCTGAAAAATTTGCCAAGCAGCAGAAGGTTATCCGGTGGCGGCAATGCATCATTAATAT
>DASZUX010000056.1:0-3197 GCA_035547455.1 Chitinophagaceae bacterium | reverse complement strand
GGTACGTTGTTAATACCTCTTATTCAGTAAATAGCCCCCGCCCCCCTGCCAGGGAATGGGGCAACGACACGCTGAGATTAGTGCCTTACCAAACCAATCCTACTATTGGTGACAGGCTGAGTGCAAAGGGTGTTTCATGGGCCTGGTATTCAGGCGGGTGGGACAGTGCAATGGCAGGTAAAGATGACCCTGGTTTTCAATACCATCACCAGCCGTTTATTTATTTTGCCAATTACGCAGAGGGCACTAAAGCCAAAAAGGAGCATTTAAAAGATGAAACTGAGTTTTTAACGGCAGCCAAAAATGGCACATTGCCTGCAGTTTCGTTTGTAAAACCAACGGGAGCAGATAATGAACACCCGGGTTATTCAAATGTTATGCGCGGAGAGAAACATGCGGAAGATTTGATTAATGCGGTGTTAAACGGCCCCAACGGAAAGGATGCGGTAATTATACTAACCTACGATGAAAACGGCGGTTTTTGGGACCATGTGGCCCCGCCGGTAATAGATAAATTTGGCCCGGGCAGCCGCATACCGGCTATTATTATTTCTCCCTTTGCAAAAAAGGGATTTGTTGACCATACACAATATGAAACAGTAAGCATACTTTCCTTTATTGAAAAAAGATGGGGACTGAAGCCTTTAAACAGCAGGGATGCAAATGCACAGCCACTGCAAAATGCGTTTGATTTTTAATTGTGCTTAAAAAGAATTACATAGCCGTATTGTTACTGTCGGGTATTTCTGCGTTGTGTTTTACCAACACTAAAATGCCTGCACGGGAAAAACGGGTAACTGCAGGCATTATAAAACAGGCAGACAGCTTTTTTAATTTCACGGCGCATGTTTTTCTGCCTGCAGTACAGCACAATGCAGGTGCAAAAAAGCTAAGGGCATTGTTTATACAGGCAAGGCTGCTGTATAAAAAGTTTGAATGGGCTGCTGAATATTTTACACCGGCAGCCGCCCGGCTCATTAACGGCGCCCCCGTTCCGTCATTTGACGGGGGAATGATAACAACACCGCAGGGACTTCAGGTGGCAGAAACCATGATATATCCCGTCTGGGACGCTACCCAAAAGCAGGCGCTTGTTCAGCAGTTGAAATTAATATGTAATGCCAGGGATGAACTGCTTGCGTATTTTAAAAACATTGATATACTTGACTGGCAGGTATTTGATGCCGTTAAGCTTGAAGTATTCCGTATTGAAATACTGGGTATAGCCGGTTTTGATGCACCATTAGCAAAAAATAGTATGGCCGAAGCCGCATGCAGTATAAACAGCATGCAGCAGGTAATAAAACTGTACAGCAATACAGCGGTTGTAAACACAGTATTCTGCAATGCCGGACAATACCTTGAACAACATCCGTCGTTTGATAGTTTTGACAGGGCCGCATTTATTAAAATATATGCAGATCCAATAACATCAGCAGTTACAATATTGGCAAACACCATGCATATTAAGGGGGTGCAATACAGCAGGCTGTTACGGCAAGATGCCACAACATTGTTCGATACAGGCGCATTTGATGTTACGGCATACGCACCAGGCATACCTTACTCACCATCGTCCAGGCAAATATTACTGGGTGAAAAATTATTTAACGATCCTGTTCTTTCCGGTTCCGGCAACCGTAGCTGCGCTTTCTGTCATGACCCTGCAAAAAATTTTACGGATGGCCTGGTGAAAAATATAAGCGTTGACGGGCGCACAATACTTCCACGCAACACCCCTACCCTGTTAAACGCAGCATTACAGCCATTCCAGTTTTATGATATGCGGGTCACCACGCTGGAAGCGCAGGTGACAGATGTGGTGCAAAGCCATACGGAAATGAACGGCTCTCTTGATTCTGCGGCCGTCAGGCTTTGGCGTAATAATACTTACCGGCAACTGTTTGCAGAAGCTTTTTCGCAAAACGGCAGGAGTGGCATTGATACATTTGAAATAACGCATGCCATAGCTGAATATATAAGAAGTCTTTCAAAGCTTAACAGCCGCTTCGACAGGTATATGCGGGGAGATTTAAAAGCTTTAAACAACAGCGAGGTTGCAGGCTTTAACCTGTTTATGGGTAAAGCAAAATGCGGGACCTGTCATTTTATGCCACTGTTTAATGGCGTTATTCCACCATCCTACACCAACGAAGAGCCGGAAGTAATTGGCGTGCCGGCAGACCTGGACAGTAAAGCTATTGATACAGATACAGGTGTGTACAAAATAATAAAGGCGCCATTTTATCTGCACGCTTTTAAAACACCAACGCTTCGCAACACTGCACATACAGCGCCCTATATGCACAATGGCGCGTTTGCTGCTTTAAAAGACGTACTTAATTTTTATAATGCAGGCGGCGGTACAGGCAGAGGAATAAATGTATCTAATCAAACGCTTGCAAAAGATAGTCTGCGCCTCAGCAACACTGACATAGATAACATAATTGCTTTTATTAACAGTTTAAGCAGCAATTAACAATATTAGTTTTTGCCCACGTATTGTACAGTTTGCTCCACAGTTATAACAACCTGGAATATGTTTTGTTTAACAGTAACAAAGCTGTATTCAATTTTATGCTTGCAGTAACAGGTAATATTATATAGCAGCATTAATTTAGTTTATATAAAAAAGGTCAATCTATCAACAAAATACTGTTACTGCTTTTTTCGAAAATCTATATAAAAGTTTGGCACTATTTTATGTTTATAATTGTTTGTATCTCAGTTCTGCGGCTGAAATTTTTTATTAAAAGCAACAATTATGAAGATAGTCTATATTGCTACTTACCCACCAAGGCAATGTGGCATAGGCACATTTACACACAACAAATTTTCTTCCGTAAAAAACAATGGCACAGATGGAATTATTGTAGCTATGAATGATGGCCACAATACTTATGATTACCCCGAAGAAGTGCAGTTTGTAATACGCCAGGGTTGCCTGCAGGATTACCTGGACGCCGCTGATTTTATTAATAAAAGCGGCGCCGATATTTGCATTCTTGAACATGAGTATGGCATATTTGGCGGTGAGGCAGGCGTTTATATTTTACGATTGTTATACGGCCTGCAAATACCTTTAATAGCTGTGCTGCATACAGTGCTTAAAAAACCATCTGGCAATGAAAAAACAGTATTGGCAGCTATAATAAAAGCAGCCGCCAAAACTGTAGTTATGTCTGAAAAGGCTGTGG
>DASZUX010000055.1:0-4293 GCA_035547455.1 Chitinophagaceae bacterium | reverse complement strand
ATCCTGCGTGCAGCCATTAGGTACATGGCAATATGCCCATGCAGTATGCTTGCCCTGCGGTGCGCGCGTAACATCAAACAGGCTTTGCTGGGCCAATAAAACAAAGGGCCTTAAAGGTATTTTTCCGGTTGCCGTAGCTTTTTCGCCTGCAGCCATTTCTTCAAGTGTATTGCCAATATGCACAGTGCCGGCGTGCCTGCATTCGGTTGCTGTAAAGGGTATTGGTTCATCAAGTGCCCAATCTATTTTAAAAACGCCCATTCCATACCGGTAGCGCTGTAGTTGCCATTTGTACACCGGCGAAAATTTGTGGCCGGCTACCTGCAATAACTGCCTTGGCGTTACATCAAACAGTACAGCGCGGGATGACGGAAGTTGCCTGAGCGATGTTATGTACGTGCCCGTTTGAATAGAACCCCCAAGACTTGTGAAGTAATTTGCAAGTGCATTAGCAATAGCCTGTGAGCCACCTTTGGCTATTGGCCACCCTTTAACATGGCCTGCCGCCATTAGCACAAGCGCGATGGCAGAAGTTGCTATGTTGCTTAAAGGCTGAATGCTGTGCGCTGCCATGCCGGCCAGCAAGCCTCTTGCCTGTTGTGTGGTAAATTTTTGGGCCAGCTTTGCTGCGGGCAATAATGCCTTGATACCGAATTTTGTCAGCTTTAAAGGGTGCTTTGGTAAATGCATCGGGGCCAATAAATCTGTTACAAGTTGCGGCCAGTCATTTACTATAGGTGTTATAAGTTTTTTGTAAAAAAATGCGTCAGTACCCAGTGTGTCGGCTGTTTGTGTAACTGATTGTCTTAATACGGCACAACTTCCGTCATCAAACGGGTGGGCTACGGCAAAAGGCGGGTATATAAATTCAAGACCATGCTTGTTGAGCGGCAGCGCACTTAAAAAAGGCGATAATGCTGCCATTGGATGAACAGCGGAACAAACATCATGCACAAACCCCGGCAGTGTTAGCGATGCTGACCTTGTGCCGCCTCCTAAGGTACTTTTTGCTTCTATAAGTAAAACATTAACGCCGGCCTGTTGCAGTGTGATGGCTGCAGATAATCCATTTGGCCCCGCACCTACTACTATGGCATCATAATCTGTTTTTAACAATGTGCAAAATTGAACATACAAAGTACGAAAGGTTTTTTAATTGCTTTACAGCTACAGTGCTTTCCTGTTTTACCTGCAGCTTTACAGGATGCACCTGCGAAAGCCGGCCCTGCTGCTTTAATTACCCTTTATAACATCTGCTCAGCATATTCTTGCGTTATATCAGTTATTTTTGGAGATAAACTATTCCCAGTTCAATGCCTTCAACAATTTTATCTGTTCAAAATCTTGGTAAAACATATCAAAGTGCAGGAAGGACACTTACTGTACTGCACGATGTAAGTTTTAATATCACCGCAGGTTCTGTAAATGCTATCGTAGGCCCTTCGGGCAGCGGAAAAACCACCTTGCTGGGTTTGTGTGCCGGGCTTGACCGCGCTACTTCAGGAAGTGTGATACTGCACGATGTAAATCTCGGCAGTCTTGGCGAAGATAAACTTGCGCAGGTGCGCAACCGGTATGTTGGTTTTATTTTCCAGAACTTCCAGTTGCTGCCTACTTTAACGGCGCTTGAAAATGTAATGGTACCTATGGAACTGCAGGGTCATAAAAATGCAAAGGCTGCCGCAGTTGAATTACTTGATAAAGTTGGTCTTGCAGAGCGAGGGCATCATTATCCTGCCCAGCTTTCAGGCGGAGAGCAGCAAAGAATTGCATTGGCAAGGGCATTTTCAAATAAACCGTCAATATTGTTCGCCGACGAACCTACCGGTAACCTTGATGATGAAACGAGCGAAAAAGTAGTAAGGCTGCTGTTTGATTTAAACCGCGAAGCCGGAACAACGCTTGTATTGGTAACCCATAACCTTGAACTGGCTGCCAAAACCCAGCGGGTAATACGCATTAAAGGCGGCACGGTAATAAGCGATGAAAAAGTTGTACCTGTATAATAATTGCTAATAGCCAATAACACGTAAAATGTACAAAACAAATACAGGCTGGCTTTTTAAAATGGCGCTGCGCGACAGCAGGAAAAACAGGTCGCGGCTGCTGTTATTTATATCCTCGGTAATTTTTGGTATTGCTGCGCTTGTGGCCATTTATTCGTTTGGCTATGATTTGCAGAACAACATAACCAGCCAGGCTGCAGAACTGATAGGCGCAGATATGTCTGTCTATTCCAACAACCAGGTTGACAGCAGTATGATGCCTCTGATTGATTCACTGGGTGATGAGAAGTCAATGCAGCAAAGCTTTGCATCTATGGTACTTTTTCCAAAGTCAAAAGGCACAAGGCTTGTAAATGTACGTGCATTGCAGGGCGGGTTTCCTTATTATGGCTCACTCGAAACGGCGCCACAAAGCGCTGCTGCATCCTTCAGGCATGGCAGGAAGGCGCTTGTAGATGCCACACTTATGCTGCAGTTTAATGCTGTAGCAGGTGACTCAATTAAACTTGGTGATGTAACTTTTAAAATTGAAGGGGAACTTAAAAAAGCCCCGGGTCAAACAGGTATTGCTTCGTCAGTAGCGCCGGTAGTATATATACCATTGCAATACCTTGCGCAAACAGGGTTGTCTAAAACAGGCAGCCGCATTCGGTACACTTATTTTTACAAATACAATAAGCCTGTAAACATGCAGGCGCTTATAAAAAGCATTGGCCCGCGGCTGGAAAAAGCAGACCTGCGTTACGAAACTGTTGAAATGCGCAAGGAAAGTACAGGACGCTTTTTTAGCGATTTAACACGGTTTCTTTCATTGGTAGGCTTTATTGCCCTGTTGCTGGGGTGTGTGGGGGTAGCAAGCGCTATGCAGGTGTATATTAAAGAAAAAATAAGCACTATTGCTATCATGCGCTGTCTCGGTGTAACCGGCAAAAAGGCGTTTTTAATTTACCTGGTACAGGTGGTTTGCATAGGGTTTATCGGTTCTGTAATAGGCGCTTTCGCGGGCACTTTTATTCAAACTGTGCTGCCCTTGGTGATGAAGGATTTTTTGCCCTTCGAAATTAAAACAACTTTATCCTGGCTGGCTGTAGGGCAGGGCGTTGCATTGGGTGTTATCATTTCTGTCCTGTTCGCGTTATTGCCATTATTGTCAATACGCAAAATTTCGCCGCTGTTTACTTTACGTATGTCTTACGAGCAGGTAAATACGGCACGGGATCCTTTTCGTTTGCTGGTGTACCTGTTAATTACCCTGTTTATAGCAGGGTTTACTTACCTGCAATTGAAAAGTATTGCGGGCAGCGTATTTTTTACTATCGGCATTATTGCAGCATTCCTGCTGCTTACAGCAGTTGCCTGGCTGCTTATGCGGTTTATACGTTTAATAATACGCAGTTCATGGAGTTACATTGTGCGGCAGGGTTTTGCCAACCTTTACAGGCCCAACAATCAAACAATCATCCTTATTTTATCTATAGGGTTAAGCACCGCTTTTATATGCACCCTTTTTTTTGTACAGGATATACTTACAAAACAACTTGTTATATCCGGCAGCGCCAACCAAAGCAATATGATTCTGTTTGATATTCAAACAAACCAGCAGCAGGCTATTGCAAACTTAACACGGCAGCAGGGGCTGCCCATCATACAGCAGGTGCCTATTATAACAGTGCATGTGGATGAAATAAATGGCAAAACTGAAGCACAGGCAAAAAATGATTCTGCCTTCAGGCCTTCACCCTGGTTGTACAATAACGAACTGCGCATTACTTACCGCGACTCTCTTACCGGCACTGAGAAAATTACCGAGGGTAAGTGGATAGGAAAGGCATTGCCCGGCGAAGATTTGGTGCCTGTATCATTAGATGAAGGGTATGCACGTAGCGGTCATCTGCGTATTGGCGATACGATTGTTTTTAATGTGCAGGGTACAAATATTGCTTCCCGTATAGCCAGTTTTAGAAAGGTGGAATGGAACAGGGTTCAAACCAACTTCCGGTGTCTTTTCCCTGCAGGGGTGCTGGAGAATGCCCCGCAATTTCATGTACTGCTTACAAGAGTACCCTCTTCGCGCGTGTCTGTTAAATACCAGCAGTCAGTAGTGCAGCAGTTTCCCAATGTTTCAATTATTGACCTTGGATTAGTACTTGCCATCCTGGATGAACTATTAAATAAAATAGGTTATGTAATTCATTTTATGGCAGCGTTTAGTATTATTACCGGGCTGGTAGTACTGGTAGCGTCAGTGCGCATCAGTAAATACCAGCGCATACAGGAAAGCATATTG
>DASZUX010000054.1:0-3918 GCA_035547455.1 Chitinophagaceae bacterium | reverse complement strand
ACTACGGCTGCCAGTGTTTCCACGTTATTTACCACGGTAGGCCTGTCCCAGGCTCCTTTTACAGCCGGGAAGGGAGGCTTAATACGCGGGTTGCCACGTTTGCCTTCAAGGCTTTCAATCAACGCAGTTTCCTCGCCGCATATATAGGCGCCTGCACCGCGTTGTACATATATTTCGCAATCAAAGCCGGTACCCAAAATATTTTTACCCAGCCAGCCATTGTTTTTTGCTTCGGCAATGGCCTGCTCAAGAATATCTACAATCCATGCATACTCTCCGCGGATATATATGTATGTTACATTTGAACCAAGCGCGAAAGAACTTACTATCAGCCCTTCTACCAGCAGGTGGGGTATAAACTCCATCAGGTAGCGGTCTTTAAATGTGCCGGGTTCGCTTTCATCCGCATTGCACACCAGGTGACGGGGCACGCCTTCGGGCTTTGCGATGAAACTCCATTTAAGCCCGGTAGGAAAACCAGCACCACCGCGGCCGCGCAGGCCGCTTTTCTTTACCTCTTCCACTATCGCTTCAGGCGACATGGTTTTTAAGGCCTTCTCCACACTGCGGTAGCCGCCGTATTTACGGTAGGTGTCGTAAAACCTTATCCCTTCAATATGGTCGTTTTCTAACAGTAATTTTTTCATGTGCCCCTATTCCCTGCAAGGGAGTATTTTGAATTTTGCTAATTAATTATTTATTTCCGCGTGCTTACGGCACTCGTCAATAAGCTTGTCAACCTTTTCTTTGGTCAGGTGTTCGCGGTAGGTTTTACCTAACTGCATCATAGGCGCATAACCACAGGCGCCCAGGCACTCCACCGTTTTAAGTGTAAATAACCCATCGGCGGTTGTTTCACCGGGTTTTATGCCCAGCTTTTCACCTATGTATGCAATAATATCATCGCTGCCGTTTATCATGCAAGGCCCTGTCTGGCATACTTCAAACATGTATTTACCAACAGGTTTAAGGTTATACATACTGTAAAACGTAGCCACTTCGTACACCTCAATAGGCAACAGGTTCAGCAATTGTGCCACATAATCCATCGTCTCGGTGCTAAGCCAGCCGCCAAAAGTATCCTGTGCCAGGTGCAGCACGGGCAGCAGGGCACTCTTCTGCCTGCCTTCAGGGTAACGGGCTACAATCTCCTTTACCTTGTCTAATTTTTCCTGTGAAAACTGAACACTCATTTATATGTAGTTATTTACTATTGCAAATATTTCTCCGGCAGGGGATTGTTTTTGCTTTCGTTATCAAACGTCCAGCTTGTAATCCAAAACCGCGTGCCGTCAAAGAATAATTCAATACTATTTATCCCTCTTTCAATCACCGGGCCACCTGCCGTATTTCTTGATTCGTACGTACTCCATACATGGTACATATTACCAAACTGCTCTACTTTACGGCTTATCTCCCGTTCGTCAAAACCATCCTTCTCCAATTGTGTGTCGCTGCGCTTGTGATATTCTTTCAGTGTTATATAGTGCAGCGCCGGCTTACCATCTTTGCCATGGCTTATTATACCCACTCCCGCTTTTTTTATGTGCAGGCAGCTATCCCGTTCATAGCTTACCTTCCCTCCTTTGTTAACTGTTACCACATCATAATAAGCCTTCATTATGCCGCTTAATGTACTTACCGTATCGCCATAAGCTGTAACTACCTGCGCACCTGCAGGTATTACACCTAATGTTATAAGCGATACAGCAAACAGTACTATTTTTTTCACAGCAATATTTGTTTAAGCGTCCATTTCGCCTGCAATAAGGTTAAGGCTGCTCATGGTTATTACGGCATCAGCCAGCATTGCACCTTTAGTAAGCTCGGAATAGGCCTGGTAATAAATAAAGCAGGGCCTGCGGAAATGCAGCCTGAACGGTGTACGCCCGCCATCACTTATCAGGTAAAACCCAAGCTCGCCGTTTGCACCTTCCACACTATGATACACTTCGCCTTTTGGTATTTCTGTTTCGCCCATTACTATTTTAAAATGCCATATCAGGGCTTCCATCTTAGTGTACACATCTTCTTTTTTGGGCAGGTAATATTCCGGTATATCTGCGTGATACACTTCTGCGTCAGCGCCTTTAAACTCCTGCACCTTTTGGTATGCCTGGTTTATGATACTCAGGGACTGCCACATTTCCTGGTTACGCACCAGGAACCTGTCGTAACAATCTCCTGTTGTACCAACCGGTATGGTAAAATCAAAATCTTCGTAGCTGCAGTATGGCGTGTGTACGCGCACATCATAATCAACACCGGCAGCACGCAGGTTAGGGCCTGTAAAACCGTAGTTTACAGCTCTTTCAGCGCTTATGGGGCCAGCACCAATAGTGCGTTCCATAAATATGCGGTTGCGCTGCAAAAGGTTTTCAAATTCTTTTAAAACGCGCGGGTACTCCTTAAGAAATTTCTCAAGCCTGGTAAACGCTGTATTGTTAAAATTTCTTTCAAAACCACCAATACGGCCAATGTTTGTTGTAAGGCGGCTGCCGCAAATTTCCTCGTAAATTTCGTACACAAGCTCCCGGTATTCCATTACATACAAAAAAGGAGTAAATGCGCCGGCATCAACGCCCACCACTGAATTACATATCAAGTGGTCGGTAATGCGTGCCAGCTCCATTATAATGATGCGGAGATAGTCAACACGTTTGGGTGTTTGTACTTTAAGCAGCTTTTCGCAGGTCATGTGCCAGCCCATATTGTTTATGGGGCTGCTGCAGTAATTAAGCCTGTCAGTAAGTGTAGTAATCTGGTATAAGGGCCTGCGTTCAGCCAGCTTTTCAAACGCCCGGTGAATATAACCCACCGTTTGCTCGGCAGATACCACGCGCTCGCCATCCAGTTCAAGTATATTTTGAAAAACGCCGTGCGTAGCGGGGTGCGTAGGCCCCAGGTTAAGCGTTGTGGTTTGCTTTTCAATTGAGCCTTCCGGCAGCTTTATATGCTTCTCTTTTGGCGTTAATACTTCTGACATAATATCGGCCTCCCCTAACCCCTCCGGCAGAGGGGAATTGATAACAGCGTATGGTTATATAAACTTTTTCAATTTCTTATTACTTAACTAATCTCTTACAATCAACTTCTTACCAGCATTTACAACTCTCCTCCATTCAACTGCACTGGCAGCCCCTACCATACTGAGCCACCCCTGCCAAACATCTCGTCGTCTTTATCCCTGCGGGTTTGATCCTCCAGCGGAAACTCCTTGCGCATGGGGAAATAATCCATTTCATCTACGTTGAGTATGCGTTTAAGATTAGGATGCCCCAAAAAGTTTATGCCGAAAAAGTCGTAGGTTTCTCTTTCCATCCAGTTAGCCGATTCAAACAGCCGCGTAGCAGTAAACACTTCCGGCTCTTCAATAGCGGTAAACACCCTGAACCTGATACGCACGTTGGCGGTAAGGTTATGCAGGTGGTACACCACCGCAAGTTCGCGGCCTTTTTGAGACGGATAATGCACTGCAGTAAGGTCTGTAAGAAACCGGAACCCCAAAACGGATTCGTCGTATAAAAAGTTAAGTACTTTAAGATTAAGTTCTTTTGGCGCTTCAAAGGTGAGCAAACCATAGGGTTCCTCAAAATTGCTAACCTGGTCGCCAAATTTTTCAACCAGCTTTTGTTTTATTTCTTCGTTGGTAAGAGCCATTCAACAAGTTTGAATATTTTCAAAATTGGTACGGCCGGGTTTGAGGCATTTGTACGCCTGCATTGCCGGGCCGCTTTTTAATGTTACTCAATATCATAACTTCCCAAAAGCGCCTTATAATGCTCACTGTTCCTTCTCCTAAGGCTTTCGTTTACCGCCAGTTCCTGTATGCGCATAAAACCATCAATTATAGCTTCGGGACGAGGGGGGCAACCAGGTACGTAAACATCAACCGGTATAATTTGGTCAATACCCTGC
>DASZUX010000053.1:0-1928 GCA_035547455.1 Chitinophagaceae bacterium | reverse complement strand
CTGCCGGGTCGTTTTTTTCAAGGTAACGCATAATGCACTCCATACTTTCCCACAGGCTATAAACATCAAGTCCAAAAAAGCCAACTTTTTTATTAACCGGCAACCCTGTATTATGTTTTTGCAGCCAGTCGGCAAGTGCTGTAATTTCCCAGTTAGCCCACATCCAGGTAGGCCACCTGTTAAAATTATGTAACACTTTAAAAGCGCTTTTGCTGCCAGTATCGTAGCCTTTAACAAAGCGGTTCAGTTCATAACAATCCGGCCAGTCTCCTTCAACGGCAATAAAATTAAACCCCTTTTCCTCTACCAGCCGCCGTGTAATATGCGCCCTCCATGTATAATACTCATGTGTGCCATGGCTGGCCTCCCCCAGCATTACAATCCTGGCATTGCCTACCCTGTCAAACAGTGGCTGCAGGCCCGCTTTACTTTTTAACGGGTATGCCCACTGCTTAACAGCGCCTATAATTTCGTTTTCGTTTAATATGTCCGTCCCTGCAAACAGCTTTTTCATATTCAATACAAAATGAAATATAACCCTGTGCGTACAAAAGGATTTTAATCAGTAAACATCCTGACTGTCATCATTGTTTAAAGGCCTTTTTTAAAGGCAATTTTAAGGCTTCATTGAAATGCAGTAGTTATGTTCAGGAACAGGGAAGATGCGGGGGCGGCTCTCGCCGCAAAGCTTGTTAAATACAAAGGGTCCGGGGGGTTGATACTGGCAGTGCCGCGCGGTGGCATACCTGTGGCGTACGCGGTAGCCAAACGGCTTTCCCTGCCGGTTGAAATTGTCCTCACAAAAAAGATAGGGCACCCGCTAAACAAAGAATATGCCATTGGCGCGGCAAGCCTTAATGACTATTTTGTAGTGCCTCATGAGATGGTGACGGACGAATATATTGTTAACGAAGTTGAAAAAATAAGAAGCCGGCTTAAACAAATGTATAAGCAATACATGGGCGACAAACAGCCCTGCGATGTTGCGGGGCAAACAGTTATTGTAATTGATGACGGCATGGCCACGGGAAATACCCTGATGGCTACAATTAACGTATTGCGTAAAGGCAAGCCTGCTAAAATAGTTGTGGCCGTACCTGTTGCATCACAATCTGCCGTAAGCAGGCTAAACGGGCAGGTAAATGAAGTAATAGCGGCGTTAGTGCCGCAACATTTTGAGGGCGTAGGAGCCTATTATGAAAATTTTGAACAGGTTACTGATGAAGAAGCCCAGGCATATCTTAGAAAATTAAATCAAATTAATCAACTGGCCTGATTATGTATCACAATTTCACAAAAGCCGGGGAAAAAATGGTTTACCCCGGTGAGCATGTGCCTATGCTGACGGAAGAGGAATTGAAAGGCTATATTAGTAAAAACACGTCAGCGCATACTTTTTACCTTCCTGTTAGTATTGAGGAAACAGAGAACCAGTTCAGGCTGGAAGTTGCAGTGCCCGGGGTGAAGCGCGAAGAGTTTTATATACGTGCCGATAAAAATGATTTGTCCATACGAGTAGTACATCCACAACCACAGCACCCGGTAAGCCAAAAGGAAGATACGCTCAGCGATTACACATGCTTTGACCAGCATATTATTCTTCCTAAAAATGCAGATGCCGAATTTAGCTGCGCAGAATATATAAACGGGTTGCTGAAGCTGAGTATTCATAAAGCCAGCAGCCCGGTGCATAATGTACATGCAGCTATTGCCGTGTATTAAACAAGGGGTTGCCTTGTTGCCGCAAGGGCTTAACTATCATCCTGCATAATAAATGCCCCGCTTTACCGGCGGGGCATTTATTTATTACAACCAACATGATAATAAATGCCGCTTTATAATACTGTTAAATTTAGTATCGTGTAATAAGCGCAATACCATGCTGGTCTTTCAGCAAGCCGTTTTCAAGAAAAATAACATCTCCCTTT
>DASZUX010000052.1:0-12687 GCA_035547455.1 Chitinophagaceae bacterium | reverse complement strand
CATTAAGCACATGGTAATATTTTATTCTAAGTATCAAATACAAATATAATGTCAAAGCACCAGGGGGATATATTATTCAGCACTGTCGCAGGTATGGTGGGAGGCCTTGCAAAACTGTATGCGCACCCCACATTTATAGCGGTGTATATTAACAGGCTGTTTAGCATTAACTGGCAGGGACCTGCAAAACTGGCCGAGGCAGGTATTGCAGCATTGCTCTGCGGGTTTTTAGGAGCCTGGGGTAAGCACCTCTTTACATTAGTTATGAAAAAATTCATTCACAAAAAATCAAAAAAAATATGAGCATTTTATTTAAAAACTGGAAGACAACAAGCGCAGGTATAGTAACCATAGCAAGCGGTGTAACCATTTACCTGCATGACAATACAAAACTGGTAGAGGGGCTAACAGCAGTGCTTGCCGGTATAGGGCTGATGTTTGCACACGATGCCGGCAATACTCAGGCGCCACGGCAATAATGCGCCTTTGCTAAGCATACATACCATTGCAAAAAATTAAACGGCATGAAAATTATATATCGCAGGCTGGGCAGGGAAAAGGCATGGGGGCAGGCACATTGTGGTGAAAATACTATTGAAATTGACCCCACACTGCGCGGCAGGCATAAACTTGAAATAATTATTCATGAAGCCATGCACATACAAAACCCTGCATGGGAGGAGGAACAAGTGATACAAAAAAGCAGACAAATGGCAAATATTTTGTGGAAAGAACGATATCGTCAAATTCAACAATAGTTTTTTCTTGCATCAAGGTTTTGGTTTAGCCACGGCATTTTTATGCCGCGGCTTTGTTTTTGTAAGTATAACTACGCAAATAAATAATCGTGTTGTTTAATAGTTTTATATAAAAAAACATTAAACGTTAAAAAAAACTTGCAATAGTTGTTTTTTATGACAAACTTTATGCTGCGCATTTGTAATGTTCAATCCGTATATGAGTGATAACTCTAACATACAACCCCCAAGGCATCTCTTGCCAGGAGATGACAGTGAATACTTGTATGCGGGCGATATTTTCAGCATACTTGTTGAAAACGTTAAAGACTATGCCATTTTTATTGTTGATGTTGATGGCAATATTAATACATGGAACAAAGGTGCCGAGAATATTAAGGGGTATAGCGCTGATGAAATAAAAGGTAAAAATATTGCCATATTTTATACACAGAAAGATGTAGAAAGCGGTGTGCCGCAACATAACCTTCAGCAGGCTGCATTGCACGGCAGGTATGAGAATGAAGGTTGGCGTGTACGTAAAGACGGGTCACAGTTTTGGGCTAATGTAGTTTTTACCTCCTTATATGATGCAGGTGGCCTGCTTAAAGGCTATGCTAAGATAACCAGGGACATTACTGATAAAAAACTTGCACAGGATGCCTATAAGCACCAGGCAAGCCTGCTTGAAATTTCCGCTGATGCTATTTTTTCGTTTAATGCTGCCAACCGGTTACAAAGCTGGAACAAGGCTGCGGAAAATATATATGGCTATACCGCTGCCGAAGTAATACACCGCGATGTTGTAGAAACCATTAAACCGGTTATGGATGATGATACGAGAATGCAGTTACGGCAGCAGGTTAATGACAAGGGTTTTTGGTCTGGCGAGGTAATACATACTGCCAGGTACGGGGTGCAGGTGCCTGTATATATATCTGTGGCTGTGCAACGCAACAGCAATGGCGAAATTGAAGAATATGTTTGTATTTGCCGCGACATATCAGCCAAAAAAGCCGAGGAAGAAAAGCTGCGTAAAATGCAGGAGGAGCTTGAAAAACTTACGCAAAGCAAACTTACCGCCAGCCTTAAAGATTTGGCAGATTACAAGTATGCGCTGGATAAGTCGTCAATCGTAGCTATTACCAATCAAAAAGGCATCATACAATATGTTAATGAAAATTTCTGCCATATTTCGGGCTATTCCCGGCAGGAACTTATAGGTAAAGACCACCGCATTGTAAACTCCGGCTATCACAGTAAGGAATTTATCCGCAACCTGTGGGTAACTATTGCAGGCGGTAATGTATGGAAGGGCGAGCTAAAAAACAAGGCAAAAAGCGGCAACTATTATTGGGTTGATACCACCATTGTGCCCTTTTTAAATGATGAGGGCAAGCCATACCAGTATATAGCCATACGCGCAGATATTACAAGCCGCAAAGCCGCAGAAGAAGAACTGCAACTGCTGAATGACCAGTTAGAGCAGCGCATTATACAGCGCACACAGCAGTTAGAGCAAAGCAATAAAGAGCTTGAAGCGTTTTCATATTCTGTGTCGCACGATTTAAGGTCGCCCCTGCGCAGTGTAAGCGGGTTTGCCAAAATACTGGAGGAGGATTACGGCCATTTGCTTGATGACGAAGGCCACCGCCTGCTTAGAAAAATAGTAAGTAATGCCCTTAATATGGGCAGGCTTATTGACGACCTGTTAACTTTTACAAGGCTGGGCAGGCTTGAGGCAGTACAGGGCGAAATAGATATGAATGCACTGGTAAACACATGCATAAAAGAGCTTGCACAAACTGATGATTTTAAGCATTACACCATTAATATTGACCCTCTGCCTGCCTGCCATGGCGATGTAAATATGTTTAAGCAGGTGTGGCTTAACCTTATTGGCAACGCAATAAAATACTCATCAAAACAGGCTGCACCTGTTATTGCAATAAAAGCGGCCGAAACTGCTGATGCCGTTGTTTACAGCGTGCAGGATAATGGCGTTGGTTTTGATATGGAATATTACGGCAAACTGTTTGGCGTTTTTCAGCGGCTGCACAGTGCTGATGAATTTGCCGGCACAGGTGTTGGGCTTGCCCTGGTAAAGCTTATTATAACAAGGCATGGCGGCAGTGTGTGGGCACAGTCGCAGCCAGGTGCTGGGGCAACATTTTATTTTAGCATACTTAAAACTAATAGATATGAAAAATCACGCACTTGACATTTTACTGGTAGAAGACAACCCCGATGATGCTGAATTAACCATTCGCTCACTGCGAAAAGTTAACATGGCCAATAAGCTGGTGCATGTTAAAGACGGCGCCGAAGCCCTTGAACTGCTTTTTGGCAAAGAAGGGGATGCGCCCGGCACAGAACGACAACTGCCCAAGGTAATACTGCTTGATATTAAAATGCCCAAGGTAGATGGAATTGAAGTGCTGCGCAGGATAAAAAGCGCCGAGGAAACGCGCAGCATACCGGTGGTTATAATGACATCCTCTAAAGAACAGCAGGACATGATTAACAGCTACAACCTTGGCGTTAACAGTTATGTAGTAAAGCCTGTTGAGTTTAATAATTTTGCCAAAGCGGTAAGCGATCTTGGCATGTACTGGCTTTTGGTGAACGAAACACCTTATTGATTTACTTACCGGTTGTTTATGGAAGAACCCATTAAAATACTGCATCTTGAAGATACAGCCACGGATGCAGAGTTAGTGTACCGCTATCTTAAAAAAGCAGGCATTAACATTAACGTACTTGTTGTGGCAGAAAGGGCATCGTACACTAAAGCCCTGGGCGATTTTAACCCGCATCTTGTATTGAGTGATCATACATTACCCTTTTTTAATTCCGTTGAAGCATTACTGCTGTTGCAGGAGTATGATGCAACCATACCTTTTATACTGGTAACGGCCACCGTGTCAGAAGAGTTTGCCGTGGAGATGATAAAACGCGGCGCATCAGACTACCTGCTTAAAGACAGGCTGCAGCGCCTGCCCAATGCAATACTAAAAGCGCTGGAAGGCAAACGTATGGAGCAGCAGCACAAAGAAGTGCTGCATAATATAATTAATAGCGAGGCGCTGATGAATGATGCACAGGCATTAGCCCAGTTTGGCAGTTTTGATATTGATTTTGCTGCAGGCACAGTAAAACTATCAAACCTTATTTACCAGCTATTTGGGTTTACGCCGGGGCAGGCCGGCGCCGTTTACCAGGTATTTTACAGCAATACCTCAAATAATGCAGTAGATAAAATCAGGCTTTCAATAGAGGATGTGTATGTTGACCTTGTTCCAAATAAAAACAGCTATACGCTTATTTCAAAAACCGGCAGGTTAAAATTTTTGTCTGCTGAGTTTAAGCTGCTTAAAAATGCCGATGGCAGCCTTACAGGTGTAAAGGGTTTTTTGCTGGACGTTACACGTTTAAAATCGGCCGAAAACCAGTTACAGCAGTCTGAAGCCAACCTTAAAACCATTTTTGAAACTACTGATACCGGTTACGTGCTTTGTGCTGCCGGGCAGCAAATAATACTGTTTAATAAAAAAGCGGCTGCGATGCTTGAAGAGCACAGCGGGCAGCCATTAAGGGCGGGTGTTCCTGTATCGGCCTATATTCCCGCCGAACGAAGGTTATTTGTTGAAGAAATAATATACAAGGCAGCCCTGGGCGAAAGCAGCATGTACGAAACAAGCTTTGTAAACAAAAAAGGTGAGGCAAAGTGGTATTTTTTCAGGTGGTTTCCTATAACAGGCAGCAACAACCGCCACCATGGTATAATGCTTGCCGTGTCTGACACTACGGAACGCAAGCGGATGGAAATTGAACTGGAGACCATTGCGGCAGACCTTATAGTGCGCAATAACGCGCTGGAGCAGTTTGCCTATATAGTTTCGCATAACCTGCGTGCGCCTGTGGCGAATATTACAGGTATAGCAAATGTGCTGGAAGCAAGCGAGGTGCTTACAGAGGAAGACTGCAGGCAGTTGCTGGATGCCCTTAAAACATCAACAGGCCGGCTTGACAGCGTGGTAAAAGATTTAAACGATATACTGCGCATGACATACAAAACTACGGAACAAAAAACCGATGTATATATTCAGCAGCTTGTAGAAGAAATAAAAGCCGAACTGGAGGTTTTAATGCAAAAAACCGGGGCAGTAATTGAAACGGCTTTTGCGGCGGGTACTTACCTGCATGCCGTTAAAAGCTTTTTATACTGCATATTCTATAATCTTATTGTAAACAGCATACAGTTTAAAAGCCCGCAGCACACGCCTTTTATACAGGTTGGGGTAGTACCCGGCAATAGCGGCTGGGAGCTTAGCTTTAGCGACAATGGAAAAGGAATTGACCTGCACAAGTATGGCAACAAAATTTTTGGCCTGTACCAAAAGCTTGATACTGCAAGCCCCGGCAAAGGCATGGGGTTGTGTATTGTTAAAACCCTGGTAGATAATATGGGTGGAAAAATAAAAGTGCAAAGCAAGCCGGGAAACGGCGCTACCTTTATTGTAACCCTGCCCAATAACTGAAAATGCAATGATTATGGGGGAACAGCAAGCAGAAACAATAACGGTTAGCCAGCTTTTGCTGCGCATACAGCAGCTTGAAACGCTGTTGCTTGAAAAAACACGCCAGCTTGATGAAGTTACACGCGAGCTGGACGATTTTTCATTTGCCGTATCGCACGACCTTAAAGCGCCAGTGCGTGCACTGGCAGGCTTTTCAGGCATTTTAAAAGAAGAGCAGTATGACAGGCTGGATGACGAGGGCAGGCGTGTTACCGGCATTATTGAAAATAATGCACGCAAGCTTGGCGAAATGATAGAGGCAATGGTTAGCCACTCCGGCGTAAGCAAAAAAAATATTATTTACCGCGATGTTGATATGAAGGCGATGGCAGAAACAACGCTTGGCATGCTTTTGACAGTTAACGAAAAGGCAGTGTTAAATATAAACATTACAGCGCTGCCAACTGCTTTTGCCGATGAAAACATGATAAAGCAGGTATGGCTGAATGTATTTAATATGGCGTTGCTGCAGGCCGGAGAAAACAATTATAACAGCCTGCTGGTGGAGTTTGAGGAAGACAGCGAGGCCACAACCTATTGTATAAAAAGCACCCGCATAATGCAGTACGAAGCAGTTGCCGGCAACAGGCAGTTAATAAATGCCGGCATACGCCAGCATTTAGAAGGGCACGGCACAGGCTCTGCATTTGTAAAAAGGGTAATTTTTAAACACAATGGCAATTTTTGGGTGCAAACAATACCCGGCAGCCAGTGTGCTTTTTATTTCTCATTGCCTAAAAAGGTTGTGAACTGATGAAGGCAGCCGGCCAGCCATTTACAGCCTGCTGTATTGCATAAGGTTATATAATATGTAAAAGGCGGGGGCTGTTTATAACTGCCACCCGCCCTGCAAACTCATCAACATATAAAGCATGTTGCGCTGCTTCGGGTTGATGTGGCTTTTCATGAAAATGGATTTTAATGTGCCGTTATTTTTTTCTCTCACCTGTCTTGTAACGGCATATTACAGGTATTTTATTTTATAATGTTGCTATGCTTTAAGTAAACAGGGGCAAAAGTTGCTAAAGCCCGTAATAAAATTTATGACTATTATCAACCCGGCAATTGTTATTTGTCATTAATTTCATGTGTAATTTTTATTTTTAATGTACTATGTTTAAAGAGCGGCCAATTATAATTATAGTGTTTTGCAGTGTAGTTATGTTAGCCACTGCCGTACTGCAGGCTATTGACCCCGGCAGTCCTTTTTACGACGGCGGGCTTATTATTGCCATAATATTTACGGTACTGCTTAAGCAGGATGTTTACACCAAAATATTTGGCGCCCTGGCTTTTGTACTGGTAGCCGTATCAACACTATACCCGCAGGAAAATACCACCATGCAGCAGGCGCTGGTGCAGCATTTGTTTGCGGCAATAATTATACTTGCCACCTCGTTTGCGGTACTGCATGTAAAAAAACTATACCGCTCCATTGAGAGCGACCAGACACAAACCAATGCTTTGTTTGAGCATGCTACAGAGGGTATAATACTTACCAACAGCAAAGGCGAAATTGTACTTATTAACCCTGCGGCACTACAGCTTTTTAAGTTTGAAAAAGAAGAACTGCTGGGCAGGCATATTGAGGTGCTTATACCCGCCCGGCTGCACCAGGCACACGAAAAATACAGGCACAGCTTTTACCACGCGCCTTCTAACAGGTCAATGGGCCACGGCAGGGATTTAAAGGCCAAAACAAAAGACGGTTCTGAATTTCCTGTTGAGGTTAGCCTTAGTTATTACAAACAGGGCGGTGAGTTTTTTGTAATAGCCTTTATTGTTGATATAACGGCACGCAAGCAAAGCGAAAAGGAGTTGCTGCAGCGCCAGCAGCAACTGGAACAGATTACCACAGATATACGCCTGCTTAACGCAGAGCTGGAGAATAAGGTGGAAGAAAGAACAATGATATTAAAGGAGGCGCTGCAGCAGCTTGAAATTTCGCAGCGGGAGGTAAGCGAGGCGCTGAATAAAGAAAAAGAGCTGAACGAAATAAAGTCAAAGTTTGTAAGCATGGCCTCGCACGAGTTCAGGACGCCGCTTAGTACCGTATTATCATCGGCCGCGCTGATTGGCCGTTATATAAAAGAAGAAGAGCAGCCCAGCCGCGACAGGCATATTAAACGCATACGCGAATCTGTAAAACACCTGAATGATTTACTGGAAGATTTTCTTTCCCTGGGCAAGCTGGAGGAAGGCAAAGTTAAGGTAACCTTTACAGCATTTAACCCGCAGGAGTTTATAGGGGAGGTTGCCGAAGAGATGAAGCCAGTATTAAAAAACGGGCAGATGATAAATGTTACTGCAGAAGGGGGCGGCATGTTTGTTACCGATAAGCGGCTGGTTAAAAACATACTGATAAACCTGCTGTCGAATGCGGCCAAGTTTTCCGGCGAAAGCTGCGAAATAAAGCTGGCCCTGCAAAACAGCGGCGATAGCCTTGCATTAAGCGTTAGCGACAAAGGCATAGGTATTTCAGAAGACGACCAGCAGCACCTTTTCAGCAGTTTTTACCGTGGCAATAACGCAGGTAACATACCCGGCACAGGGCTGGGGCTGCATATAGTAAAACGTTATACAGAGCTTATAGGCGGGTATATAAACGTACACAGCGTGCTTGGTGAAGGCACAACATTTACTGTTGACCTGCCGCGGCAGGAAGAAGAGCATGAATAACCGGCCTTACGTTGTTGTAATAGCCCATCAACAGTATTGGCCTGCAAACCGTAATTATTACAAGGCAAAGGATGTATAAAAAATAACCGCTCCGGCCTAATCTAATACCTCAATCATCAACACACTACCATCCCGCTGCCATACCGTCTTTACGTGGGTCGCTGGCGCCGTAATACACCTTGTGCTGTGCATCATACCGTATGCACTGGTAGCCGCCGTAATTGCCCGGTAACTGGTAAGCAATTTTATGCCCCCAGTTCATCAGCGTATGTATGGTTTCAAAGCTAAAGCCAGATTCAAGGTAAGTTGTTCCAACGCCAAGCTTCTTCCTGCCGGTGGGTTCGCTGCTGCCCTGGTGGTCAATACGCGGGGCATCGCCAGCCTCCTGTGCGTTCATGCCAAAATCAATCATGTTCATCAATATCTCTACCTGCCCTTCGGGCTGAAAGGCGCCGCCCATCACCCCAAAGCTCATATAAGGTTTATCATCTTTGGTAACAAAGCCCGGTATAATGGTGTGAAAGGGCCTTTTGTGCGGTGCATAAGTATTGTTCTTTCCTTCTTCCAGTGTGTACAGTGCGCCCCTGTCCTGCAAAACAAACCCCAGCCCGTCCGGCACCATACCGCTGCCAAACGCCTGGAAATTGCTTTGTATCAGCGACACCATATTGCCTGCGGAATCCGCAACGGTAAGGTACACGGTTTCGCCGCTCTTCAGTAAATCATCTGTGCCTGCTGTAAAGTCATCGGCGGCATGGTTCATTTTAATAAGCTTGCGGCGTTCGGCGGCGTATTGTTTTGATATAAGCTGCTGCACCGGTATTTTGGCAAAGCCGGGGTCGGCATAATATTTAGCCCTGTCTTCGTAAGCCAGCTTTTTAGCCTCGGTAAACAAATGGATATGCTCCGGGCTGCCAAATGCCAGGTGGCTAAAATCAAACCCTTCCAGTATGTTCAGCATCTGCAGCACCGCAATGCCCTGGCCGTTGGGTGGCAGTTCCCACACCTGGTAACCGCGGTAAGTAGTTGATACAGGTTCCACCCACTCGCTGGTATGGTCAGTCAAATCCTTATAGCTTAAAAAGCCGCCGTTTTTGTGCATAAAAGCATCAATGGCTTTGGCAATATCTCCCTTGTAAAAAGCGTCCCGTCCGCCTTCAGCAATTTTTTGCAGGGTACCGGCAAGGTCAGGGTTTTTAAATATGTCCCCTTTGTGCAGCATAGCGCCGCCGGGCAGGTAGGTAGCAGCAGTGTTAGGGTATTGGGCAGCAAGTGCAGGCAGCGCGTCGCTCCACTCATAAGCGGCTTCATCCGCCAGCGGAAAACCATTGCGTGCATAGCCGATGGCCGGCGCCAGTATTTGCTGCATGTTCAACTGCCCAAACCGTTTGTTCAGCGCAAACCATCCGTCAACGCAACCGGGCACAGACACTGCCAGCGGCCCATAGTTAGGTATAAACTGCAGCCCTCTTTTTTTAAAATCATCAAGGGTTAAGCTGTAAGGTGAGCGGCCGCTGCCGTTAAGGCCGTACAGCTTGTGTGTTTTTGCATCGTACACAATAGCAAAAATATCCCCGCCAATGCCGTTCATTTCCGGCTCTACCACGCCCAGCACCGCGTTGGCAGCAATAGCGGCATCAATGGCGTTGCCGCCTTTTTTCAGTATGTCAATAGCGGCCATGGTGGCCAGCGGGTGGCTGGTGCATGCCATGCCGTGCTGCGCAATTACCTCGCTGCGGGTGGCAAAGGTGCGGCCTGTAAGCCTGTCCTGTGCAAAGGCGGCGGTAGTGCAGGTAACAACAAGCGTAAAGCCGAAAAATATAGCAGAGTATCTCATGGTTAATTTTGTAAAAGGTGATAGGCTGTTATAAAAATAGGCAAGTTTAAACAATGCATGTATGTAACATTTATTTAATGCCGCTCATAATTTTCATATTAAGCGGCGGTGCAGTATCTTGTACGGGTTATGAGCAACCAGGATATTATTACGGTTATTGGCCTTATTGCCGCATGCTGCACCACCATATCGTTTGTGCCGCAGGCAGTTAAAACCATCCGCACCAAAAACACATCGGGCATATCGCTGGTCATGTACTCGCTGTTTGCCTTTGGCACATTAATGTGGCTTATTTTCGGGCTGCTTAGCCAGAATGTGCCCGTAAGCCTTGCCAACGGTGTTACGCTGGTGTTTGCCTGCATTATTTTAGCGTACAAAATGCGGTACAAGTAAGTTTAAGCCGGGCCTTACTCACAAAAAAATTATCACACCCCATCCCGCAATTTTTGTTAACTTTTCGCAAAGCTTTTTCCATGAAAAAGATTGCAAACGTTTGCCTGCTGTATGCTGCATTGCTGCTATGCCCTTTAATGGTTTTTTGCCAGCATGAAGAACATAAAACGCTTGAGGCAGGCGCACCCGCGCCGGATTTTAACCTGCAGGGTGTGGATGGAAAAATGTATTCGCTGGCCTCTTTTAAAGATGCAGATATACTGGTAATAATTTTTACCTGCGACCATTGCCCTACCGCACAGGCGTATGAAGACCGTATAATTAAACTTACCAATGATTACAAAAATAAAGGCGTAGCCGTAGTGGCTATTATGCCTAACGACCCAAAATCTGTACAGCTTGCCGAGCTTGGCTATACGGATTTAAGCGACAGCTATGAAGAAATGAAGATACGCGCTGCACAAAAGCAGTTTAATTTTCCCTACCTGTACGATGGCGAAACCGAGGAGGTATCAAAACAGTACGGCCCTATTGCCACGCCGCATGCGTTTGTGTTTGATAAAGACCGCAAATTGCGGTATAACGGCAGGATTGATAACGTGGAAAAGCCGTCAAAAACACCTACCAGTTTTGATTTGCGCAATGCCATTGATGCACTGCTGGCCGGTAAACAGGTGCCGGTGCAGACTACCAAAGTGTTCGGGTGTTCCATAAAGTGGGCTGAAAAAAGCAACTGGATAGATAAAGCACAGGTGCAGTGGGCAAAGGAGCCTGTGGTGCTGAATGTTATTGACTCCTCGGGCATACGGGCGCTGGTAAAAAACAATTCTGATTCATTGCGGGTAATTAATGTGTGGGCTACCTGGTGCGGGCCCTGTGTTACGGAGTATCCTGATTTTATGACCATTAACCGCATGTACCGCGGCAGGGAGTTTGAGTTTATAAGCATAAGCGCCGACGAGCCTGCAAATAAAGACAAAGCGCTTGCTTTTTTAAAAAAGCAGCAGTCAAGCACGATAAACTATATTTTCAGCACCGACGATAAATATCAGCTGATAGATGCAGTTGACCCTAACTGGCAGGGCGCTTTACCTTATACGCTTGTAGTAGAGCCCGGCGGCAAAATTATTTACGCACACGAAGGCGCGATTGACCCTGCGGAGCTGAAAAAGGTAATTGTTGACAGCCCCGCCATTGGCAGGTACTATAAGTAGAAAAAGTTCCTTTCTGCAGTTGCATCTCTTATTGCAGGGCAAGACTTTTTTAATTTTACAGCTTAATAAGAGCAGCATGTTTATACCTGATGAAACTTATCCGGATGCAGCATTACATGCCGCCCATGATGGGGCTGTACAATATAAGGCTTAAATTTTTAGCCATTTTTTTGAAGCCTTGACCTTTATTGTTGCTTATTTGGGTCAAGCTAAAAATGTAAATACAAGGCAGGCTGCTTTTAAACCCTCTGCTAACAGGAACTCCGGCGATTTTAAGCATTATCATTTTTGTACCGAATCGCACTTTTGCAAATGAGCCGGGTACCCAGTTTCGCAGCGCCCTAAAAATAATTGTCATCGCTACAATTAATTTTCCTACATTTGAAAAATAGCATAAGCTTGCTTTATGGGAAATAAGTTTGTGATTGGGGTTGACTACGGTACAGATTCAGTACGTTCTGTAATTATTGATGCAACCAACGGGGCCGAGGCGGCCTCCTCTGTTTTTTACTACCCGCGCTGGAGGGATGGGTTATACTGTAACCCGGCGCAAAACCAGTTTCGCCAGCACCCGCTGGATTACGTGGAAGGCCTGGAAGCTACTATTAAAGACTGCCTGCATAAAGCAGGGGCTGCTGTTACACAAAATATTAAAGCAATATCAGTAGATACTACCGGCTCTACACCGGTAGCGGCTGATAAGCATGGCACGCCACTGGCGCTGTTACCGGAGTTTGAGCAAAACCCCAACGCCATGTTTGTGCTGTGGAAAGACCACACCGCCACTAAAGAGGCAGCCCAGATAAATGAGCATGCCGCAAAATTTGATGTAAATTATTTACAGTATGTAGGCGGCATTTATTCTTCTGAATGGTTTTGGGCAAAACTACTGCATATATTAAGGGTTGATGAAACAATAAGAAGCGCTGCATACTCATTTGTAGAGCATTGCGACTGGATACCGTTTTTACTAACAGGGGGCAATAATGTGCATGATATGAAACGCGGGGTATGTTCTGCGGGGCATAAAGCCCTGTGGGCTGCGGAGTACGGCGGGTTACCGCCCAATGATTTTTTTGCCACGCTTGACCCCGCGCTGGATGGCTTTACAGCAAGACTGTTTACGGAAACATATACTGCCGACAAGGCTGCAGGGCGTATCAGCAAACAATGGGCAGAGCGCCTGGGTTTGCCCGCAGATGTGGTAATTGGCGTTGGAGCTTTTGACGCGCACATGGGCGCTGTGG
>DASZUX010000051.1:0-9401 GCA_035547455.1 Chitinophagaceae bacterium | reverse complement strand
CAGCATAATACGCAGCGGCAGCATCAGTTCACCAGGTTTTAGCTGGTGGGCTGCAGCCATTTCTTTCAACTCTTTTTCAAGGTCGTTATGCTGCCATAAGGGCATGAGCTCATAAGCGCGGATTAGTTCAGCAAAAAAAATGGTTTTTTGTGCTGTCCATTTTGGCTTAATAGCATTAATGTCAAAGTCTGTGGGTTTTTTAAAGAAAAAGCCCGCCTGCTGTACAAAATCTGGCAGCAGGGTGCAGCGGTCTTTTACCAGTTCCAGTACCTTTTCAAACTGTGTATCATCTTTAATAGTAATGCCGCTTTCCGCAAACAGTTGTTTTACCTGCGCAGCGTAATGTTGTACGGGTAGCTTTTTTATCCATTCGTGGTTAAACCATTTAGCTTTTTCATAATCAAACTTTGCTCCGCCTTTGTGTACACGCTCCATAGTAAATTTTTCCACCAGTTCATTCAGTGTAAAAACCTCTTGCCCTGTACCGTCATTCCAGCCCAGCATGGCCAGCATATTTA
The DNA here is from genome assembly GCA_035547455.1 of Chitinophagaceae bacterium. GTDB lineage: Bacteria > Bacteroidota > Bacteroidia > Chitinophagales > Chitinophagaceae > JABDFW01. The sequence continues at coordinate 8,883 of DASZUX010000051.1, read as the reverse complement.
TAAAAGCTTCAGGTAAAAAACCCCTTTCTTTAAAGCCGGTTGTTCTTTCGCCTGTCCTCGGGTCAGTCCAGTCCATTGCAAATACAGGAAATCCAAGCCTGTCACCGTCACGCTTGCTAAGCTTTCCATTGCCGTCAGGTTTTAATATCAGCGGCAGGTGTGCCCATTGCGGCATATTTTCAAGCCCGAATAAATATTTCCATAGCAGTATATGCGCGGGTGCGCTGGGTAGCCATTCCTCCCCGCGAAAAGCATGGGTTATTTTCATAAGGTAGTCATCTACCACTACTGCAAGGTGGTAAGTAGGCATTCCATCTGCTTTCAGCAATACTTTATCATCAGTTTGAGAGGAATTAAATACCACCTCGCCACGAATCATGTCAGTAAAACGTATTTCTTCCCCCTGCGGCATTTTTATGCGTACTACATAAGGGGTATCCTGTTTTAACAGTCTTTCTGTTTCATGTTCGCTTAAAGTAAGGCTGTTGCGCATGCGCATACGCAGCAGGTGGTTGTATTGTGGGGATGGGTTTTCACCGGTTTTAAAAGTTACCCGCATTTCATCCAGTTCTTCCGGCGTATCAAAAGCATAGTAAGCATGGCCCTGTTGTACCAGCAGCTCCGCGTATTGCCTGTACAGCGGTTTACGTTCACTTTGGCGGTAGGGGGCGTAAGGCCCGCCATGCACTGCGCTTTCATCGGGTTGCAGGCCGCACCATTGCAGGCAGTTAAAAATATACTCTTCAGCGCCGGGTACAAAACGTGTTTGGTCAGTGTCTTCAATGCGCAGCACAAAATCGCCGCCGTTATGTTTGGCAAATAAATAATTAAACAGTACAGTTCTAACGCCACCCAAATGCAGACCGCCGGTAGGCGAGGGCGCAAAACGTACCCTTACTTTTTTATCGTTCATGCCGCAAAGATAATAAGCTGGTGCTTAGAAGTTGAATGAAGCGTGATGATGCTAAAGTATGCCTGTATCAAAATAAGGATTAACTTATATGCACTTCATGTTAACACCGGCTTTGTAATTACAGCACCTGCAGTAATAATTTATATCCCCCGGCTGTTTTTTGCCATACCCGCAGGTAATTACCAATTTTGTCAGCCTTGCGCGCGGTACCATACACGTAGCACAGGTCGCCCGCTGTTGATGTACCCCCGCCAGTTTCAATAAACTGTAAACCGGCAGGCAATAAACCGTAGCCGGCTGTTATATTTTGCATGCCTTTTAGCGGCAGGTTGCCGTCAATTACAAACCATGTGTCGCCTGTTATTACTGCAGTAAAAGCATTGTTGCCAAGGGCTGCATACTGTTGTGTAAAACGCCTGTCAACCGTCAGCGGGTCATCATCCGCAATATCACTGTAAGTACTGTTGAATTTTTGTACCGTATCAACACTGTAAGCAGCCTCGCTAAAACCGGTGCCTATATCCACCAGGAATTTCCACTCGCCTTTACTGTTCAAATGCCAGATGGTAGCAAACTCGCCTGATGCAACAGGCTGTTCGCCGGCAGATTTCCGGTATTCCCATGGGCCGGTGGTAAATCCAAGGTCGCCAGACTTTGCAATACCGGCAAACGCAGGCCGCCACTTAAGTTTACTGCTGTCCGGCCGGCGGTTGTTCCAGGTTTCGTACGATTTTATAGCCTGCCCATTTCTCAATTCTATACTGTGGGCTGTGTCAAGAAATCGCATAAAGGCATCCCGGGTATTATAGGCGGCGGCGTATGCGGCAAAATTTCTTTCGGCGGCTATAATATCATTTACCGTTTGCTGCGCTTCAGCCCTTGTGGCAAACAATATCAAAGCCATAAGGCCGGTCAGGTATGGTATGAAGGTGTGTTTTTTCATGTGCGGTGTTTTTGTAAAAGGGTATCGCAAATTCGCAAATATGTGGTTTTTGTAACTCCTGTTCAGTAGTTAAAAACGGGCTTTGGGCAGTAAATATTGCCGGTTTAATTTTTTGGGCCGGGTTAATACGGCCACCGTATTAGTTTTGTACAATAGTTTTTAGCCTGTTAATGGCATCAAAAGAATGTAAATGAGAAAAATTTACTTTGTAATACTATTGCTGGGGTTATATGCAGCATTGTTTAGCAACCGGCTTTTTGCACAACCTGCGGGCATGGAGGGTAGCCCTGCTGTATTTGAGCCGGGCAAAATATCCGACCCTTTTCCTAACCGTGATATGGCGATTTCTGCTGATGGTAATGAGTTGTTTTATACTATACAGTTTACCAAGGGGTATTTTAGCGTAATTATGCACTGTGTTAAGGAGAATGGCGGGTGGAGTGAGCCGGAAGTGGCCAGTTTTTCAGGAAAATACAGCGATTTGGAGCCTTCTTTCTCACCAGACGGCAAAAAACTTTATTTTTCGTCCAGCAGGCCGCTGGCAGATACAGGAGCTGAGAAAGATTTTGATATTTGGTTTGTTACAAAAACAAACGGCGTATGGCAAAACCCGCAAAATGTAGGGGCGCCGGTAAATACAGCAGGGGATGAGTTTTACGCCAGCGTTGCCAATAGCGGTAATATATATTTTACCCGCAATACAGAAGGGCGTAACGATGATATTAAAATGTGCCGCTACGAAAATGGCCGGTACGGGCAGGCGGTTAGCCTAAGCGATTCCGTTAATTCTGCCGGGTTTGAGTTTAACGCTTACATTGACCCGGGTGAACAGTTTATTTTGTACACCGCTTATAACCGACCTGGCGGGCAGGGCAGCGGCGATTTATATATTAGCCGAAAAACTGCCACAGGCACATGGGGCAAAGGTGTTAACCTGGCAGCAGTCAATTCGCCATACATGGATTATTGCCCTTATGTAACTGCTGATAAAAAATACTTGTATTTTACCAGTGACAGGCCGCTTAAAACCACACCGTTTAAAAAACGGCTTAATACAAAGGCATTAAAGGCTATGCTTAATGCCCCCGGTAACCGGTTTGATGATATTTATGTGGTTAGCTCTAAAGTGCTGGCACAGTACTAATACGACCGGCCACCGGCTGTTACAAATATAACTGCACCATTTGCCGCCAGTAACGCGCCCTGTGTGCCTCTTCTTCCCATATTATTAGTTCGTGGTCAATGTTCTTGCCGGTAAGCGCATCGCTCAGCTTACGGTTATTTTCTATAAATGGGTCAAGTTCGCCAACTGCAAGTATTATTTTTTGCCGTCTTATTTTATGCAGCAGGCCTTCATCGGTAAGGTTGGGTATAAACATGGCCGGCATATTAAAATAAATATCGTCGTTAAAATATCCGTCCAGCAGGTCTGCAAATTGGGGTGCCGTCCAGGTAAGGTCGTACCGGGCACTCATGCCAACTACTTTACTAAAGTAGCCTGGGTGCCTGAAAGCGATGTTTACGGCATGGTAACCGCCAAAGCTGCAGCCTGCTACTGTTAAAGGGTTGGGGTTTTGGTGCCGTATAAGGCGCAGCACCTCGTATAATATATACCGTTCGTAATCGCGGTGGCGTTTTATTTTATCGGCAGGATGTATGTTGGCATAAAAGCTTTCAATATCCACGCTGTCCACGCAAAAAAGCTGTAACAGGCCGGCATCAATTTTATCTTCAACTGCCGCTACTACTTTCCAGTTTTCGTAATCGTAAAATCTTGCCGTGCGGGTGGGAAAGAATAGCACGGGCGTTCCGCCATTGCCAAATACCAACAATTCCATCTCCCGGTTTAAAAAAGGGCTGTGCCATTTATAATATTCTCTCGTCATTCGGTTTTAAAAAAACACTGTAAAATGGCAAGTAGTTTTTACAATCGCGTTAAGCTACCTTCAACATTTAATGAAATATGTGTTAATAACACATCCTTCCATACCGTGTAGCCGGCCGGGCTTAAATGCAGCCCGTCAGCATCAAATAAACCTGGCACCGGGTTACCCGATGCGTCCAGCATCTTATCAAAAATATCTATAAAAAAATAGCCGGGCCCGCAGGTGTCAAGGTGTTCCTGTATAAGCTGGTTGGCGCGGCGTATATTGCCTATAATACTGCGCCGGGATATGCTGGGTTTAATTGATATATACGTAAACTGCATGCCGGGAAAACACTGCTGCACTTTGTTTAACAGCACTTTAAAGCTGGCAAAAACCTGGTCTGCATTTTTACCATCGCCAAGATCGTTGTCCCCGGCGTACACCACCATGTGTTCCGGGTTGTATTTTTGGTAGGGTTGCATTATACGATCAAAAAAATACACGCAGGCTTCAAGAGTTGACCCGCCAAAGCCAAGGTTTACCGGCTGAAACTCTTTAAAATCCTCGTATAAAGTTGTCCATAAGCGTATTGATGAACTGCCGTAAAAAATAGTTTTGGGTTGGTATTGCAGGGTATTTTTAATGTTTTCAACTCTTTTTACTTCTTCTTCGTACCAAACCATGCTAATATTTTAGATCATATTAAAACCCAAATATACGGCTTATCCGCGGTTATATCCAGCTTTCAGGATGTTTTAAGTATTGGTATCGCCCTATGGGTTGCCTGTAAATTATTAATGCCGGCGGTTATTGATGCGTCTTAATTCGTCTACTGCTTATATAGTGTTTGCCCTACCTTTGCGCTTCATAAAAACAGCCATTATGGATTACCGGATTGAAAAAGATACCATGGGTGAAGTTAAGGTGCCTGCCAATGTTTACTGGGGCGCCCAAACACAGCGCAGCATTGAAAATTTTAAGATTGCACAGGACATCAACAAAATGCCAAAGCCGGTTATACAGGCTTTTGCCTATTTAAAAAAAGCCGCGGCGTTAACCAATTTTCAATTAGGAGTATTGCCGGCAGAAAAGAAAGATGCTATTGCACAGGTATGTGATGAAATACTGGAAGGAAAGCTTGACGGCCAGTTTCCGCTGGTAGTATGGCAAACAGGCAGCGGCACGCAAAGTAATATGAATGTAAATGAAGTAGTGGCTTACCGTGCGCATGTTGTAAAAGGCGGCGCTTTAACAGATAAAGATAAATTTTTACACCCCAACGATGATGTAAATAAATCGCAGTCATCCAATGATACTTTTCCAACTGCCATGCATATAGCGGCCTACAAAATACTGGTAGAAACAACCATACCCGGCATTGAAAAGCTGCGTGATACCCTTGCAGGAAAAAGCAAGGCATTTATGCATGTTGTAAAAATAGGCCGTACACATTTTATGGATGCTACCCCGCTTACACTTGGGCAGGAGTTTAGCGGTTATGCAGCCCAGCTAAACTGGGGGTTAAAGGCTATTAAGAATTCGCTGGCACATTTAAGCCAGCTTGCCCTTGGTGGTACCGCGGTGGGTACAGGTATTAATACGCCGGAGGGATATGCAGAACTTGTAGCGGAAAAAATTGCGGAACTGACAGGACTGCCCTTTGTTACTGCTGATAATAAATTTGAGGCGCTTGCGGCACACGATGCAATTGTGGAGGCCCATGGCGCCCTGAAAACCGTTGCTGTAAGCCTTATGAAGATTGCTAACGACATTCGTATGCTCTCTTCAGGCCCGCGCAGCGGTATTGGCGAGATACATATACCGGATAATGAACCGGGTTCCTCTATCATGCCCGGCAAAGTAAATCCTACCCAGTGTGAAGCCTTAACTATGATAGCGGCACAGGTTATGGGGAACGATGTGGCTGTTAACATTGGCGGCGCTACGGGGCATTTTGAGTTGAATGTGTTTAAGCCAGTAATGATATATAATTTTTTGCACAGCGCAAGACTGATAGGGGAAGGGTGCGTAAGTTTTAATGATAAATGTGCCGAAGGTATAGAACCCATTGAAGCAAACATTAAAAAACATGTTGATAACAGCCTGATGCTGGTAACCAGCCTTAATACCAAAATAGGCTATTATAAAGCAGCAGAAATTGCGCAAAAGGCGCATAAGGAAGGTACAACGCTTAAAGAAATGGCAGTAAAACTGGGTTATGTTACACCTGGTGAGTTTGATGCCTGGGTAGATCCCAAAAAGATGGTTGGGAAAATATAGCCTTGCCTTAAATTGGCAGCAAACAGTAAATAGACTGCTATTTGCATAAATCAACATGCAAATTATCAGTAACTTAGGGTTTTAAGCAATTAAACAGCCATAAAACCGTTATTGGAAAATAAATGACGGATACAAAACGCCCTTACATGCAAAATAAACTTTTGATGACGCGAAAACCTGTGATAGCCCTGCTGGCATTAGCTGCCTGCATTTGTACGCTGTTTGCGGCCTGCCAAAAAGAATACAGTCTTGAAGTAAACCAAAACCTTGCAGCAGAGGGCACATTGCTGGATACTACAACAGGCGAATGTATGAAGGACTCCGTAGTGGGCACCTTTTATGGCGGGGTTGAGCCGGGAAGAGATACCGCATACATTTTGGTAAATGTTACCGTTACTAACCCGGGTACTTATTCCATTTTTACCAATACGCAAAACGGGTTTTATTTTTCTGATTCCGGTTATTTCTCCACTACGGGGCTTAATGTTATTAAGCTTAAACCGGTTGGCGTGCCTATAATACCGGGCGCAACTGACTTTACAGTAACATTCGACTCAACTGTTTGCGGCTTTACAGTGTATGTGCAGGACAGTACCGGTACGGGTGTTGGAGGCGGAGGTATTACCGATCCCAACCAGAGTGATACCGCATGGAAGTTTACCGGCCCTTCAGGTACTTACCACGGATCAATTGATACCGCATTTACCAAAACGGATAGCCTTGGTGCATTTACCCTTAATATTATCGGGTATAATGCAACTTCAGACAGCGCCTGGGCAGTGCAGGTATATTTTTCAGGCGGCCAGGTTGCAACCGGCAGCTATAGCTCAACGTCCAGTTCTGCAATGGGCTTTATTAAAGCATCAACAGGATCTGTTATTTATGAGGCAGACCCCACCACAACCGGGGCAAATACTATAGTGAATATTGTTAGCTGGGATGCCGCAAACAGCATAGTTACCGGTACATTTAACGGAACGGCCAAGGATTCCTCGGGTAATATTGTAAGCATTACAAACGGCACATTTACGGCAAAAGTACACCAGTAAAGATGGCTCTTATTAAAAGATACCTTTAACAAAAAAACCTGTTTTGTAATATGCAAAACAGGTTTTTTTGTTGGTGGAAATATTTTAGCCGTTATTTATTGCCCCTGTGCAAGGCTGTAGGCTTTCTTGTCTCCCAGCATTAACAATAACTCAGATGAGCAGATTTTATAGTTACCGCTAAGGCTTATGTAAAGACCCAGTACATCCTGTTGCGTAAGCGGAAAATCGTCAATGCTTTCAAAGCGTACATTATACTGGTTAACAAGGTTGGTATACACACTGCCTGTCGGCCACACCTGTGTACCACGGTTGCTTATATTAACCAGTTTGAATTTAACCCCCGCGTGGCGTAGGCATTTATTGGCAATAATGTTTGGCTGTTCGTTACTTTCAATAAAAAAATCAACCCCGCAAATCTTCTCGGTGCTGCCCTCTGTCGACTCCATCATCGCATTTTTTTCCAGCTTAAAGTGTGTTTGGGTTGTGTACATATCAGGCTGCGGCTGTTTGGCGCCCAGCTTTGGTATTTGTCCAAAATTGGCAATGATTGCGTTGGCAAAATCAGTAGTATTTACCGGGGGCCTGCTCTTGTCTCCAAAATCACCTGTATGTATCCCCTGTTCCAGTGTGTACAGTAACGCATTTTCAATTACTATTGCCTTTTCCATCATTCCAAGGTGCCGCAGCATGGAGATGCCGCTTAACAGTAGCGCGGTAGGATTGGCAATGTTTTTACCGGCTATATCCGGGGCTGTACCATGTACTGCCTCAAAAATACATATATAGTCGCCTATATTTGCGCTGGGTGCAAAACCCAGGCCCCCTACCAGCCCGGCACATAAGTCACTTACAATATCGCCCTGCAGGTTGGTTAATACTACTACATCAAACAAATCAGGCCGGGTAACCAGCTTCATGCACAGGTCATCAACAATCACATCATCCGCTTTTAATTCAGGGTATTCTTTTGCTACTTCGTAAAATACCTGTAAAAATAAACCATCAGTAAGCTTCATAATATTGGCCTTGTGGCCGCAGGTAATGCGTTTGGCGTTTTTGTTTTTCGCCATTTCAAAAGCATACTTTATTACCTGCAGGCTGCCTGGCCGGGTAATAAAACGGCGGCTCAGCGCCACATCGTGCGTAAGCATGTGTTCAATACCACCATAAGTGTCTTCTATATTTTCCCTTACAATAGTAATATCAACAGGTATTCCGGCTTTGCTAAACACTGTATCAACGCCGGACAGGGTTTGAAATACCCTTTTATTGGCATAAGTATTCCATGTTTTGCGTGCAGTAACATTTACGCTTTTAACCCCTTTGCCCTTAGGTGTTTCCATAGGGCCTTTAAATAAAATGCCCAGTGTTTCAATAGTTTGCTGCGCCTCGGTAGTCATGCCATTGCTGAACCCTTTGTCAAATACCCATTTGCCCATATCAACAAACTGGTACTCTAAAGCAACTCCTGCCGCGGTAAAAATTGATAGTACTGCGTCCATAATTTCCGGCCCTATACCATCTCCTTTGGCTACTGCAATTTTTGTCATACTGTGTATTTTAATTTTAAAAAGCGAAAGCGCTGCAAAATTAAGGGCTGCATGCCGTGGAAAATAAAAAAATAAGTAAGGGCGCCGGGAATGAACATACAAGAATGCTTTTGAAATTTGGCTTTATTTGCCACTGCTTCAGGGGTGACGCATTAAAATATTTTAGGTGTTTTTTTGAGCTTCAAGATCAATTTGTGAGTAGAACGGCAAACAAAACAACCCCGAAGCGCTCGATCAGAAATCCATTTTGCACATTTTCACTTGATTCTTTCCAAAAAAT
>DASZUX010000050.1:0-4352 GCA_035547455.1 Chitinophagaceae bacterium | reverse complement strand
GGCGGCAATGTTACAGGCGTACAGGTAGCCGGTATTAACAACCTTGTTCACGGCACGTTTAACGGTGTACAGGTAAGCGGCGTTTATAACCATACTGCAGGCACTGTTACGGGCATACAGGCAGCAGGCATAGCAAATTACACACGCAGTTATACCAAAGGCATACAGGTTTCAGGCATTGCTAATGTAAGTAACCTGGCCTTAAACGGCATACAGGCAGCAGGAATATTTAACTATACAAAAAAATTACATGGCCTGCAGGTAGGACTGATAAATATTGCAGGTTCGTCAGACGGGTATAGTATTGGCCTGATAAATATTGTAGTACACGGTTATCATAAAATAAATCTTGCAGCCAACGAGGTGTTGCCCTTTAATATTACCCTGAAAACAGGTAATCACCATTTGTACAGTATGCTGTTGGGCGGTATAAATGCAAAACAAGGTGAAAAGTTGTATTCATTTGGGTATGGCCTGGGAACCGAACTACGACTTACAAAGTTTTTATCCATTAATCCTGAAATAAGCACCCAATATACATACCGCGGCAGTTGGAAATATACCAACCTGCTAAACAAGTTTACACCGCAGGTAAACATAACATTAATAAAAGGCTTAATTACTTTAACGGGCGGTCCTGTGCTAAACTTTTATTACTCTAACCAGGATGCTGACTTTGCCGGTTATAAAACAACTGTTGCGCCAGCGGGCTACCACTTTTATAACTTACACAACAACAGGCTAACAGGATGGACTGGATGGAATGCCGGTGTTACAATATTCTAAGGCTTCTTATTTGTCATAACAAGCTGCAGGTTACTCAAATCAGGATTTGAGCAGCATTTCTTTTTGTGTACGGTTTATTGTAACAGATGTTTGCTATACAGTTGTTAACAATAGTTGCAGGTTACACAGGCATTTAACCGTTCATCAATATCAGCAAAGCCAAATAAGGGTAAACGCCGGCCTGGTTGTTATAAGTATAATGATATTAAAAAGAAAATCACCAAAAAATACTTTTGATGCTCCCTTTATTATTAATGCTGCTCGGGAAAAACATTTTGCCCGCCCGTTCGTTGTTATATGCCAAAAAAATGTTATTGCAAAGACTCTTGCCAACATTGCTGTGTGTTTTTGTTTTTTGCAAGTTAACTGCACAAAATGTCAGCCATGTATATAAAGTAATGTATGGCAGCGACAGCGTTGGCGCCATGCAATTATCCGTAAAAAAAGCAGGCAACGATACAGAAATAAAAATGACATCTGCAGTAACAGTAAAATTCATTTTCAGCATACGTGTTACCAGCATGGAAGAAGCAAGCTTTGTAAACGGAAGACTTTTTTCATCAAAAGCATACCGTTCGGTAAATGGCAATGAAAAAATAAATAATAAAACATGGGCTGCAGGAAATTTATATAAAACATCCGGCAGCAATAAAACCGGTTATATAAACAGTAGCCAGATTGACTATAACTTACTGACACTTTATGTACAGGAGCCTTCCGGTATCAATACTGTTTATTCTGACAATTTTCAGCAGTTTTTAAAAATTGAAAAGACTGCTGATCATGTTTACAAAATTCAACTGCCCGACGGCAACTACAATTATTATTTTTTTAAAGACGGAATTTGCAATAAAGTTGAAGCACATCATTCATTTTACACTATCAAGATGATATTGTTATAAAAAAGTAAACAGTAAATAATTAAAGATGCAAATATTGGTTACCGGCGCTACAGGTTTTATAGGCAGCAAGCTGTGCATGGCGCTTGCCGGCAGCGGCAACAAGGTTCATGCTCTCTGCCGCAATGTAAACAGTTCCTTATTACCTGTACATAAAAATATACACCCTTACAGGGGAGATTTACTTGATAAACGTTCGCTTAGTGAAGCTATGCAGGGATGCAGGCATGTTTATCATACAGCAGCACTGGCAAAAATGTGGGTGCGCAAAAAAACTGAGTTTCATCACATAAATGTTACAGGAACAAAAAACGTGATGGAAACAGCAATTGAATGCAATGTTGAAAAACTGGTACATACTTCTACCTGCGGCGTTTGGGGGCCTGTATTAAAACACCCTGTTACAGAAGAAGACCCGCGCATAACAGGTTTTCCCATTGATTATGAACGCACCAAATACCTTGCAGAACTTGAAGTAAATGCAGCGGTAAAAAAAGGGCTACGGGCTGTCATCGTTAACCCGTCCCGCGTGTATGGAGAAGGCCCTGTTACTGAAGGTAATATCGTTGGCCGCATGGTACAGGCTTACCTGCAGGGCAGGTGGCATGTTAACCCGGCAAAAGGCCTGCAGGTTTCCAATTATGCTTATGTAAACGATGTGGTACAAGGGCATATAGCAGCCATGCAAAAAGGTGTTGCGGGCCACCGTTATATTCTTGGAGGCGAGGATATCAGCTTTAACCATTTCTTTTTTATGCTGCAAAAAGTATCAGGCATACATAGAATGCTTTTTAAAGTTCCGCAGCAATACATACAGGCTTATAGTTATTTTGAAGCGTTTAAAACTGCTGTAACAGGGTTGCCGCCGGTATTATTACCCGCCGTTGCCGAGCGCCTAAAATATAACCAGCGTTACTCAAGTGCAAAAGCAATACAACAACTTGATTATACAATCACCCCGTTTGCAAATGCCTTTAAAAAAACAGTACAATATTTACAACATGCCAAATAATAACAGAACAGCTATAATAACCGGCGCCAGTGAAGGATTGGGCAAAAGCTTTGCTATTGAACTTGCCCATCGCAACTGCAACGTTGTACTGGTGGCGCTTCCCCAGTCGGGCCTTCCACAACTCGCCGCCCTTATTGAAAAAAATTTTAGTGTACGGGTGATATATTTCGAGATGGATTTGACAAAAACAGAAAGTTGCATTTTGCTATTCGAATCATTAAAACTGCAAAAAATTACTACTGATATCCTTATAAACAATGCGGGCTTAGGTAACTGGGCATGGTTTGAAGAGAAAAGTCTTTCGTTTTACCGCACACAAATTGAGTTGAACATTATTACCCCGGTGCTGCTTACACGCCTTTTCCTGGCACAGGTTAATAAGGCAACCAAAAGCTATCTTATGAATGTGGGCAGCCTGGGCGGGCTGTTTATTATGCCGCGAAAACAGGTGTACGGCGCTACAAAATCATTCATCCGTTATTTTACCAATTGCCTGCGTATGGAATTGAGCAACAGCAATACATCAGTAACGCTGCTAAGCCCTGGCGGCATTAACACCAAACCTGAGTTATTAGTGCTAAACCACAGTATAAAAGGAATATCCCGCTTTACAATACTGGAACCGGAGAAAGTAGCAAAAGCGGCTTTAAAAGGCATGCTTAAGGGTAAGAAAGAAATTATACCCGGCTGGTTAAACCGGCAACTGGTAACGCTTAACAAAATATTACCGGCAAGCGTAAAAGAATACATAATACAAAAGCAGGTAAAAAATATGTTTACCCCCCGGTAGCTGATATGCCTTTATTGCACAAGGTTTTTGTAAGCTATTACCTTAATGCCTTTTTGTTTAATAGCGGCTTTTACCTTTTCACTGGTAAATAAGTCAGTAACGCCTTGCCTGTCTTCCGCAACATTTTCATATCCTGCATGGTGTACGGCCCGTAATTCTTCATCATCAATACCCGGGTGGTCAAGAAAAATATAAGTTTTGCCGGGCTGTAGTTTACCCAGCATTTTAATAAAACTTTCCACTTTTTCTTCAGCGGTTTTATGCGGGCCGGCGTAGCCGTCATTAATTGCCCGTCAACACCAGGGTCAACCGGTATATGGTATTCTTTTGCCAGCCTTTTTGTAAGCGCTGTCACCTCCGGGCTTAAAGCCGAACAGCCCATGTGTGCAGAAAGATGGCTTATATGCGGAATAAGTTTTTGTGCCAGTTCAATTTGCGCCCGAAACTCTTTTTCAATATCCCCGATTTTCCAGTTGTTTTCTTTTATTGACATGCCGGGATACGCTTTATCAGGAAACACTTTTGGGTAGAAATAACCATTACTGTCCCGCAGGCTTGAACAATCGCTTACAGGCCGCCACTTTACATTATCCCATTCGCTGGTAAGCGCCAGGTGAATGCCTACGTCAACACCCGGGTTCTCCTTCAATAATTTTACCGCTTCGGGAAACCATGGCGAAGGGACTATTACTTCAATAGATTTCTCAATACCTTCTTTATAGCATTTAATCAATGCAAGATTACCTGAATGGCTAAAGCCCATATCATCGCCCCGCACCACCAGGCGGGGTTTTTGCCGGGCATAAGAAGGCATAACAAATACAAGGGTGACAATTAAGTGAAATATTATTTTCATTATTACAGT
>DASZUX010000049.1:0-1590 GCA_035547455.1 Chitinophagaceae bacterium | reverse complement strand
CAACCCGGCAACAAAACTAACAGTAACCAAAAGCGCAAGCAAAAATATTACGGTAGCTGTTGTGTACAGCATGCCTGCATTAAGGCCCGGCGGCGTAAAATCGGCAAACATCTTCAGCAACAACGGTGTAATAACAACACTAAGCATTGTTGCCAGCAGCGTAAACAAAAAAGTTTCGCTTATAAACTGCAGTACCAGCTGTTTTTTACTGCTGCCCATGGTTTTGCGTATGCCAACTTCCTTAGCCCTGCGTGCTGCATGTGCCGTTGTAAGATTTACAAAGTTTATACACCCCAGCAGCAATAAAAAAGCGGCTATTGCCAGCAGGCCGTACATAGTATTGCGGTGTACAACACGCGTGTTAAAACCGCCGTACTGGCTGTTAAAATGTACATCGCTTAAAGGCTGCAGTTTTAAAGCAATGTAGTTGGCTGCATCTTTATGGGCATCCTTATTGTATTTTGCATACAGGGTATTTAACTGCTGCTCGGCAGCAGTAAGTTTTGTTCCCTTTGCCAATTCTACCCAAACTGATGAGTAGGCCATCCAGTCATTCCACACATTCATCATAAAATTATCCTGCAAATGGGTTTTGCCAATGGTGGCAACGGATATAAATTCATCGGCATTGAATGTGGAACGTTCGTGCAGGTCGGCCACGATACCGGTTACGGTTGTGGTTATATCATCATTATACTTAATTTGTTTGCCGGTTATTTCATCGTAACTTAAACCGGGAAAATACTGCTGTGCCTTGCTTTCTGTAAGCACGGTTGAAAAGGGTTGCTTCATGGCATTCTGCGGGGAGCCTGCCAGCCATTTATAACCACGCATTTGCAGGTATTGCGCATTGGTAAACACCATGTTTGGCTGCTTTTTAAATACCACCGGTTTTGAAGGGTCATTTCTTATTATTGCAATCTTTGCAGTACCATCACCCTGGAAGGTGAACAAGGGTATTGTTTTTTCAATACCGGTCATTTCATTTTGTATGGCTTCGGCCAGAGGCGCCGGCACAGCGCTTGAGTGGCCTTCATCACCATTAAATTTCATGTCCATCACCACGCGGTACACCCTGTTACCGTCTTTCACATCTTTATCATAGCTCATTTCGTAATGAACAATGAGAAATATTACCAGTGATGCACTAATGCCTATTGACAGGCCCAGTACATTTATTACAGAAAAGACTTTATTACGCCAGAAATTGCGCAATGCTATTACCAGATTTTTCTTAATCATAACCCTGTTTTTATTATTAATATAAATAGTTTTTAAAGCTTGCGGTATTACAACTCTGCATATACCGCTAAAATATCTGCCAAAGCAGTGTAAGCTTATGCAAACTACAGGGTTCTGTTATGTGCATGCGGTTATTAAAAATCCAAAGTATAATTATGTTTTGCCGGTGCACCCAAATACCAGCTCTTCCCGCCTGAATGTGCGGAATAGGCTTGCTACCGGCCCTATTCCGCTTTTAAACTCTTTACCGGGTTTGCCAGTGCCGCCTTTATAGCCTGGTAGCTTATGGTGCCTATTGCAACCACTATAGCGCCCGTTGCTGCCGCTGCAAACATCCACCAGGCTATA
>DASZUX010000048.1:0-7274 GCA_035547455.1 Chitinophagaceae bacterium | reverse complement strand
CAACGATAAGCGGCTGTTTTTTACTTTTCATAATGGGGCATTACGTTATTGTGCGTGGTAAATCTATGCACAATTTATAAAACGTAAAATTCTTTCGGCACAACGGCCGCATAATAGTGTTGTTTACCTTAGTATTTTACCAAACAGCTTTGGTGTTAATGGCCAGCCAGTATTGCCTGCGGTTCAGCAGTTTTCTTTTTTCGCTTTGACAATAACAGTAATGGCAAGGCCCCCAGGAAGATGATACCAACCAGCAGGAACGCATCAGTATAGCTTAAAACGCCACACTGCCGCGTAACAATGTTGTCCAGCAACTGCAACGCTTTTTCTTTAGCGGCTGCAGGGGTAGCCCCGCTATGCATAAAATAGCCGGTATAATTTGCCAGGCGCTGCACGGCCAGCGGGTTTGCGGCCGTGATATGTGATACTATGTCCGTGCGGTGTGTTGCGTTACGGTTAGCCACGTAAGTATTTACAAGCGCAATGCCAGATGAACCGCCTAACTGGCGCATCATATTATTGAGCGCCGCCCCTTGTGGTATATTCTTAGGCTGCAGGGTTGATACCGCCAGCGTGGTAAGCGGCACTGTAACAATGGCCAGCCCCACACCACGCCATATAAGGGGTATAACTATATCCTGCCGCGAGGCAGACAGGTTGAGGCAAGACATTTGTATGCTGAAAATGATAAAGAGAAGAATGCCTGCAGTAATCATTACCACGGGTGAAATACCCCGTTGCAGCAAACGCGCAGATATAATAAGCCCGCCAATTGCCAATACGGCGCCCGGCAGCAGCAATAAGCCTGTTTGCGAAGGCGTGAAATTAAGCAGCCGTTGTGCAAACACCGGCGTTAAAAACACTGAGCTGAAAATACCCATGCCTGATACAAATGTTAGTACTGCCGCTATGCTAAGGTTGCTGCTTTTTAATACACGTAAATTAACCACGGGATGCGCTGTTGTAAGCTCCCGCCAAATAAAAAGAAACAGCCCAAGTACCGCTACCGCTGTAAGATATATGATGTAGTTTGTTTGAAACCAGTTTTCTGCCTCACCGCGTTCAAGCACTATTTGCAGGGCGCTTACACCCGCAGCCAGCAATAATATACCCGGCCAGTCAACAGGGCCGGTCTTCTGTTTTATCAATGGCTCGCCCAATAAAAAATAACAAATAGCGGCTGCTGTTAAACCGATTGGCAGGTTAATATAAAATATCCACGGCCACGAATAGTTTTCCGTAATAAAGCCGCCGAGTGCCGGCCCGATGGTTGGTCCCACAAACACGCCAATGCCAAATATGGCGCTGGCAACATTTTGCTTCTCTTTCGGGAAAATTTCAAACACGATAGCCTGGGATACAGAAAGCAGGGCACCGCCGCCCATACCCTGTAAAAAGCGAAAAGTTACCAGCATCCATATTCCTGTTGCCTGGCCACACATGAACGAAAAGAAAGTAAACATGATTATTGAGCCTATATAATACCTGCGCCTGCCGAGCGCAGCGGACAAGAAACTTGTGATAGGAATAATAATTACGTTGGCTATTGCATACGAGGTAATAACCCAGGATGTATCCTCAAGCGTGGCGCCCAGGTTACCGCTCATGTGCGAGAGCGCCACGTTAACGATTGAGGTATCTACCAGCTCCATTACTGCCGCTGCAATAACGGTTACCAGCAATATTCTTTTCTTCATGTATTATATCAATCGGTATATTTATGGATAAAAAATTAAATAACAGCGAGTGCTTCAACCGGGTTCATGTAGTTAACAGCAGCTTCGGGCGAAGAGAGGAACAGCTTGTACAACTCAGTAGTGTTGCCGGTATGTATTTCGTAGCGGTTTTCTTCCATAGCATTTAAAAGATCTTCGGCAACGGCTGCAGGCGATATGCCCCTTTCTCCGCCTATCGCTTTTGAAAACTCAGTATTAACCAGCGGCGGCATCAGCTCAAATACTTTAACATTTGTATTGCGGTGCAATACCACGCGCAGGGAGTTAGTGTACGAATGCAGCGCCGCTTTGCTGGCAGCATAAGTAGCAAGGGTAAAACTGCCTGCAAAAGCCACAATGGAGGAAACATTTACAATAGCGGCCACCGGTTGCTGTTTAAGCAGGGGCAGCAGTTTTTCGTTAAGCCGTATAATTGAAAGATAATTTGTAAGCATTTCTTCCCGGGCCTTTTCAAATGCGCCTGTATCTTCGCCAAGCCTGTAATAAAAGGCATTGCCGGCATTGTTTATTACAACGTTAAGCCGCTTAAATTCACTTTCAAGCCGGGTAACCAGTGTTTCAACGTCCCCCTCCCGCGTTACGTCAAATTGTATGGCTGTTACATTACCAAGCTCTTCTGCAGCCTGCTGTAACCGCTTACTGCTGCGGCCTGTAATAATAACATGGTTACCATTTTTCAAAAATTGCCTGGCTATTTCAAGCCCTATGCCGGCACTGCCTCCCGTAATTAAAACGGTGTTGTTTGTTGTTTCCATTTTTATGTGTTTTATTGCTTTTATAAAATATACCGATTGGTATATTTTTGGTAAAAAAAAATTAAACCAGGTTTTTAATATAGTCGCCAACAGACTGCATTACAGCTTTACGGTAATCCTGCTTACCGGTAAGTTTGCTTATCATTACACCTCCTTCAATCATTGCAATAACGGTTAATGCCGCATTTTCTGCATTAAGCGTTTTCTTAAACTCCCCTGTTTTAATCCCGGTTTCAATAAGGCCTGTTATACTATCCCTCCATGCGGCTATTGCATCTGCAGCTTTTTTCTTTAATGCTGGGTGTGTATCATCTGCTTCAACAGCAGTATTTAAAATAGGGCAGCCGCCCGCCGGGAATGGATAATTCATAAAGTTCTCATACACATCTACGTACACCAGCAGTTTTTCCTTTACCGTTGCTCTTTTCTCCATCTCAGTGCTTATAATGCTTCTCACCTTTCTTAAATTAAAGTCAAACGCCGCCAGTGCTACCTCATCCTTATTTTCAAAATTTCCATAAATACTTCCTTTGGTTAAACCCGTAGCATCCGTCATATCAGTTAACGACGTACCGGCATACCCTTTTGTATTGAATATAGGTGCCGTTTTTTCTAAAATATATGCCCGTGTTTTTTCTGCTTTGCTCATTGTTGGCGAATAAGACGGCACAAAATTATACCGATTGGTATATTATTCCAAATTTATTTTTTTAGTGTGTTAAAAAAAAGGTAACGGTCGGCTTGAATACCAGCGTGTTTGCCTTTGCCTGCCCAAAAAATATTTTTAAAAAAAGTGAGACACCATGCCTGTTTTTATATATACTAAGGCAACCTGTGTGGCTAATAACCCGGATAAACACCAGGATGGTATTGGCAGCTAAGATGAATAACCATGATGAGTTTTTTAAAAAATTGATAAAATTTGAAATAAATAATTGAAAATGAATGTGTTAATTAATTTGGTATTCCTCCCTTTTCCTCCCCTGCGATTGCCAGGGTTGGCAGTTAACGAAGGATTGAAAGGGCCGGGTACGCAGCTACGAAGGATAATGTAATTTGAAAAAAATGTGTATTTTTTTATATAGTTCTTTGAAAATGAGGTTGTTAGTGAGATTTGCATTCCTCCTTTTTCCCACTTAAGCTAAGAGACATATTTGGGCCCGGGTTATGGCTATGAATTGAAAATGCTATTGAAAGAAACAGGTTAATTCTATTGTTTAAGTACATAAAGCCTGCAACCCGTGGGTTATTACAGGTCCAGTTTTTTTTGCAGTGTTTCTCCTTCCATAAAAATGGTTAATAAATAAGCACCCTTAGTAAGCCGCTGTATGTTGACAGCAATTGATGGCTGGTTTAGCTTGTTACCTGTAACCAGCAGTTTGCCATTGTTGTCGCGCAGTTCAAACTTTAGTTCAACCGGTGTATCTATTATTAACAATGTGTGAGAGGCATTTGTATATATGCTGATTTTTTGCATTGCTTTTTTTTGATGCGGGCGGGTAAATGTAAACCGCCGCGTATTTAATGGATACTCCGTTTAATAACTGGCAACGAATTAAATGTGCAATGCTTTGTTTAGTTAGCGCACGGGCCGGGCAACATTACGTTTTGTTCAGGACGGCAAGAAACTCTTCCTTACGGCGTTTAGATACAAACACTTCTTCGCCGTTACTCATAATTACAGAGCCGCCGTCGCCCTTTATGTATTTTTTTACCTCGTTAAGATTAACAAGGAAGGAATTATGTGCTCGGAAAAAATGATGATCCTTCAACAGTTCTTCATATTCTTTCAGCGTTTTTGAAACGATGATTTTTTCCTTGTTCTTCAGGTAAAAAATTGTGTAGGTGCCTGATGCTTCGCAATAGAGAATTTCATTTACATGCAGAATAACAAGGCCATCCTGTGTTGAGAGAGAAATGCGCGAAAAGCCAGTTTGAGGTGCGCGTACATTGTTCATCAATAAATCAATGCTTTCCTGCCGTTCTTTTTTCAGGTGCTTGCGGTACACCCTTGCCACGGCGTTTTTAAGTTCGTCAATGTCAACAGGTTTTAACAGGTAGTCCAGGGCGCTGAAGCGAATGGCTTTTATAGCATAATGATTATAGGCGGTGGTAAAAATAATATCAAAATGTATGTCGGGCAAGCTGTTTAGCAGCTCAAAGCCGGTTTTATCAGGCATTTCAATATCAAGAAACACAAGGCCAGGGTTGTGCTTTTGAATAGCCTCTATACCTTCTACTGCATTTTCTGCTTCGGCAACAATACTTATGTCTGTACAATGGCGTTCTACCAGGTGCCTCAGCAGCGAGATACATTTTTTTTCGTCATCTATAATAACTGCGGTTATCATTGGTTTAGTTTTCTGCAGGTAAATTTACTTTAACCAGGGTGCCGGTGGCATTGCCCTGTGCATCAAAAAGGTCAGTAATTTCTGCAGCCGTTGCTTCACCTTGCTGCCCAAGCAGCCTTAGCCGTTCTTCCGTTATATGTATGCCCATGCTGTGATGGTCAGGATGTGCGGCTGATTTGGTTGCAGCTGCCCTTGCGCGGCCCACACCATTATCTTCCACAATAGCAAACAGGCGGCCCTCTTCAAGACGAATATCTATTTTTAAATGTTTGTCACTTGCCTTTTTTGAAAGACCGTGTTTTAGCGCGTTTTCTACAAAAGGCTGGATTACCATGTTAGGCATCATAGTAGCATTGGCGTCTATGCCGGGGTCAATAGAAAATGTGTATGTAAAGTTTTCAAAGCGAAACGACTCAAGCTCCAGGTACAGGGTTAGCAAATCAATTTCTGTTTTTACGGGAATGAACTGTTTCCCCGAATTTTCAAGAATAAGCCGGATGAGCTTTGAAAATTTAGACAGGTATTTTGATGCGGCTTCGGTTTTGCCGGTTATTATGCTTTCCTGTATAGAGCTAAGTGAGTTGAATACGAAATGAGGGTTCATTTGTGCACGCAGCGCCTTCATCTCAAGCTCCGCCATTTTACGGTTAAGGTCGGTTTTAACTTTTTCCTCCCTGCGTATGTTACTTACCCGCCACCTGAACACAGCATAAGTACCCGATGCAATAAAGGCCAGTACCAGTAACCTGAACCACCATGATTGCCAGAACGGCGGATTTATCGCTACGGCAAAAGTGCTTACATTACTCCACTTGCGGGCATAATTAGCGGCCTTTACTTCAAACACATAATTGCCGGGTGCAAGGTTGGCGTAAGTAACATTGCCCTGGCGGGTATATGCCCAGGAAGTGTCGGCGTTTTTAAGGCGGTAGGCATAAATGTTTTGCTCCGGCCTGTTGTAGTTAATACAGGCAAAGGCAATACTTATCTTGTTTTGGTTGTAGGGCAGGTTAAGTGTGCCGGCGGGCAGGCCGCTGTTTATAAGGCTGTCGTTTACAAACACACCGGTAACCAGCAGGCCCGGCGCAGTAATTTGCCTTGTGGCGCCAGGCGGTGTAAAGGCGACTATTTTATTTTCCTGCCCTATAAGCAGTTTTTTATGGGCAAAGCGCAGCAGGTAAAGGCCATCGGCAACATCCAGTCCGTCCTGGCCGCCGTATAAAGTAAATATCCTGGAATTAAAGTTGTAATGTACAAGGTGCTCGTCAGTTAAATACCAGGCGTTATCATTATCATCTACGCAAACTGAATTAATGTTATCTTCCTTTTCCAGCAGGGGGCTGGTTATATAAGCATAATTGCCTGTTGCAGGATTAAGATGTACCAGGCCTTTAGCAGTAGCTATAAGCAGCGTACCGTCTTTGCGCTCTGCCATATCAATGGGGCTGTAAGCTGCCTTATCCCGGGAAAAGTAGTAAGCAGAAAAATCATCCCTGCCGGCATTATAGCGGTACAATAAGGCGTTGCCCACCAGCCATATTGTGCCGTTGCGGGAACGGAAGAACTTCCAGATAAGACTTTCGTTCAGGCCGTCATTTGCGCCGGTATAATGTTTAAGCCGTTTGAAACCCGTTGTAAACAAATCAATGCCCTGTTTGTACGATGCTATCCATACTGTGTCGTTGCTGATAAGTAAAAAATTGTTCTTTTCTTTAAACAGCGTATCAGGCCCCTTTGTATTATGGTCAAGCACGCGCTGCACATGCAGGGTTTTATCCATTACGGTAATGCCTTTCCATGATGATACCCAAAGCCTTCTTTTATTGTCCTCCCCAACCGAGGATACATTAACACCATCGGGGCCTGCGCCTTGCGGAACGCGGTCAAATGTTTTTACCGGTTTAAGGTTGTCATCCAGTAACACTAATCCAGTGCTGCCATGCCAGCTGCAAACAGCAAAACAGGTTTTGCCGTTATATTGTATGCTGTCTATTTCTTCAACAGTGCCACGGTGTGCTACCGGCAGGGTATAGACGAGTGATTGGTTAAGGGTTGTGCTGGCAACACCAGCTTCTCCGTTAATGCCCGCCCACAGCGTGCCGTCTTCATCAGCGGTAAGGGCGGTAATACTGCCGTAGGGTATGCTGCCTTCCGTGCCGGGCTTATGGACATAGTAAGGCTGCAGGCCGGTTACCGGCGTATAACCATCCGCATTTAATTGTATGCGGGCCAGGCCCTGTTGTAACCCGGCATACAGGAAGGAGGTTGCATTAACACGTACTTTAATAAGTGTGTTGATTACTGTTAAGGCAGCAGGTGGTATATTGTTTTGCCAGTGTACCTGCTTAAATTGCTGCGTGTTTTTGTTAAAATGAAATAAGCCAGCATTCCACGTAGCAGCCCAAAGTTCGCCGTCACCATCCACATATATT
>DASZUX010000047.1:0-5108 GCA_035547455.1 Chitinophagaceae bacterium | reverse complement strand
AATAATTACCGAAGATGAATTTTAGCTTGTCGCAAATGCCCGTACGCACCGTAAAGCCCCGTAAAGACGGTTTAACAATGGTAATGGACAAAGGGTTAAGTATTGCAGAGGTTCAAAATTTTTTAAGTATAGCCGGCCCCCATGTTGACATTGTAAAGCTTGGTTTTGGTACGTCGTACGTTACACCCAACCTTCGCGGTAAAATTGAGGTGTACCAGCAGTATGGCATGCCTTTATATTTTGGAGGTACCCTTTTTGAGGCATTTTTAATACGCAACCAGGTTGATGATTACATAAGCCTTTTAAAGGATTACAACATTAACTATATGGAGGTAAGCGATGGCTCAATAACCATACCGCATACTGAAAAATGCGGCTATATTGAGAAACTTACTAAATATGGCACGGTATTAAGCGAAGTGGGCAGCAAAGACGCAGAGCACATCATTCCCCCTTATAAATGGATTGAACTGATGTCTGCTGAACTTGAAGCCGGTGCAAGCTATGTAATTGCGGAAGCGCGCGAAGCCGGCAACGTGGGTATATACCGCGGCAGCGGCGAAGTGCGCGAAGGCCTGGTGCAGGAAATACTTACCAAAATACCCGGTGAGCGCATAATTTGGGAAGCCCCCCAAAAAGGGCAGCAGTTATATTTTCTTGAACTGCTGGGCTGCAATGTAAACCTGGGCAATATTGCACCAACGGAAGTGTTGCCCCTTGAGGCTATGCGTGTTGGCCTGCGCGGTGATACTTTTAGCCTTTACCTGAATAAATAAACTATTGCCGATGCGCGAGTATGGCTTGATTGGCTACCCGCTAACACACTCGTTCTCCCAAAAATATTTTACGGAGAAGTTTGTAAAAGAGGGTATTGATGATGCTGTTTTTCATGCATTCTCCCTTCCGCGGATAACAGACCTGGAAGGGGTGCTGAAAGAGCACCCTGGCTTAAGGGGATTTGCTGTTACCATACCTTACAAACGTGCTGTAATAAACTATCTGACTGATGTTACGGATGCGGTAAACAGCATGCAGGCATGTAACTGCGTGAAAATTGAAGGTGACAGGTTAACAGGCTTTAATACCGATGTGGTTGGGTTTGAAATGTCTTTTGTAAAACATCTGCGGCCACACCACACCAAAGCCTTAATACTGGGCACAGGCGGAGCCGCATCGGCGGTTGAGTTTGCGCTTGATAAGCTGCACATATCTTTTAAATTCGTTTCAAGAACGGCAGATGCAGCCAAGGGAATTATTGGCTATGAAGACGTTACCCCCCAAAT
Source organism: Chitinophagaceae bacterium (assembly GCA_035547455.1). Lineage (GTDB taxonomy): Bacteria > Bacteroidota > Bacteroidia > Chitinophagales > Chitinophagaceae > JABDFW01. Next base: position 3,825 of record DASZUX010000047.1, on the reverse strand, counting down.
GGTGAAGGAATACCCGGTAATCATCAATTGCACTCCGTTGGGCACCTACCCAAAAACGGAAGAAGCCCCGCCAATACCTTATAATGCATTAACACCCGGCAATTACCTTTTTGACCTTGTGTATAACCCGCCCCTCACCATGTTTTTACAATTTGGCAGAGACAAAGGCGCTACCATACAAAACGGCTACGACATGCTGGTGTTACAGGCGGAAGAGAACTGGAAGATATGGAACGGGTAGATGTTTAGAAAGGAGTGTTACCTGCTCAACCTCTCCTTAACGTTTTCCGGTACCCTTGCCATTTTTTGATTGGCATAGTCAAAACAAAGTATACCTGTTTTTGCTTTACCGGCTAAAACGGCTTTATTATCTTTAATAATTTCCATTTTATAAAACAGGTCAAAGCCAAATTTGTCAAAGCCGGTGGCGGCAACATGTATGCGCACAATGTCGCCATAGCCAAGTTGTTGTTTAAATTCAATGGCAGCATCGGTTATAATAATGCCAAGGCTCTCTATATTCATCTCTTCATACCCATGGTGCAAAAAATACTGCTGCCTGGCCTCCTGTATCAGCGAAAGAAATGTGTCGTTGCCTACATGCCTGCCATAATTAAGGTCAGTAATGCGTATGGCGATACCGGTTGAAAAACTAAATTGTTGGGGCAGGTTTAGCTTAATACGTTCCATACAAATTGTTGTTTAAACATTAGCAGTATTGCGGAAAAAAGCCGCCAGTTTATCTACGGCTTTGCGCCGGTGGCTGAATTCATTTTTCTCGTCCATGGTCATTTCTGCAAAGGTTTTGGTACTGCCATCGGGTATAAAAACCGGGTCGTATCCAAAGCCTTTGTCGCCGCGGGGAGCATCAATAATTACCCCCTTGCATTCTCCTTCAAAATAATATTCTTTGCCTTGCCATATAAGGCTTATTACTGTTCTAAACTTTGCAGCGCGGTTTTGCATGCCCTGCATGTTGGCAAGCAGCTTTTGTACGTTGGCGTCAAAGTCTTTGTCTTCGCCCGCATAACGCGCGCTTTTAACACCCGGCTCACCATTCAGCGCTTCCACTTCAAGCCCTGTGTCTTCACTAAAGCAATCCTGCCCGGTAAGTTTGTGAATGGTAGCTGCCTTCTCCAGTGCATTGGCTTTCAGTGTAGGGTGGGGTTCCGGTATGTCAATATCAATGCCGGCTTCTTTAAGTGTTAAAATATTAAAGCCCTTGCCGGTAATGTGTTTTATCTCGTCTGCCTTATGCCTGTTGTTGGTGGCAAAAATAATGGTGTGTGTATCCATAGTTGTTGTATTGCTGCGTGCTTATAAAGTGTGTAAAGGCTTACTGCGTATAGTTCTGCGGTATTAAAAGTTTATTCGTTGCAGGCTTTCCCACAGCTTCCATTTTTCCGCTTTTATATGTTCCGTGGTGGCGGCCTGTGTTGTAAGTGTTTCAGCCGGGGCACCCACTATGGTGCAGCCTGCGTAATTCTGCACCTGGTAAGCCGGAATGGTAAAAGGCAAACCAATTTCGGTAGTAGTTACCCCGAACATTAAAATATGCCGCGCATTCAGCCGCTCTTTAATATCCGCAAACTTTACGGGTGTGTTAAACAGGTTAATTATTGCTGTATCGCCCAGGTTTATTTTAAGGCGGCCCAGCATGCGTGTAAGCGTGTCAAGCCATTCGTCGTTAATAAAAACAGCCTGCTCGTCTTTGGCCACTATTACAATTTCTCTTTTGTTATCACCCAAATACCATTTTTTTTCAGCCGCCTGTACCATTGGCACAGGTTCGGCAACTTCGTTTTGCGTAAATTGCACAGCATTTTTTTGCTGTCCTGCTGCATCGCTGGTAACAACAAGGGTGTCTTTATAAAGGCCGGCAATAACAAATGCGGGTAGTTGTACCTTCATATAAATTTGTTAACGCTTGTTAGTTTTTTTCTTTTCTTTGCAACAAAAGTAAATGTTATGACAGAAGCTTTGGACATACCTGTAACAAAAGTGGAAAGTAGTAAGTTAAATGAAATGAATTTTGACGACCTGCCGTTTGGCCGTTACTTTACCGACCACATGCTGGAAGCTGATTACGAAAACGGCGAATGGAAAAATGTGGAAATTAAACCTTACCAGCCCCTGCTGCTGGAGCCATCGCTGGCTGCACTGCACTATGGCCAGGCCATTTTTGAAGGTATTAAAGCTTATAAAGATGTGGACGGGAACGCAGTTATTTTTCGCCCTTACGATAATTTCCGCCGCTTTAACCTGAGCGCAGAGCGCATGAACATGCCCGAAATACCCGAAGAAATATTTATTGAAGGCATGAAACGGCTGATTGACGTGGACAGCAACTGGATACCCAAAAGGAAGGAGTTTGCGCTGTACATACGCCCGCTTATGTTTGCTACAGACCAGTATTTGGGTGTGCGCCCGTCAGAAACATACAAATTCATTATTATGCTAAGCCCTGTGGGGCCGTATTTTGCCGCGCCAATGAAAATTTTGGTGGAAGAAAACTATACCCGCGCCGCCCCCGGTGGTGTTGGCTTTAGTAAAAATGCAGGCAATTACGGCGGCAGCCTTAAAGCAGCTACTGATGCCAAAGCAAGGGGTTACGACCAGGTTTTATGGACAGATGCCTTTGAACACAAATGGCTGCAGGAAGTAGGTATGATGAATGTAATGTTTTTAATAAACAATACCGTGGTTACCCCCACGCTGGAAGAAGGCACCATTTTGGCCGGTGTTACCCGCGACAGTGTAATGACTATTTTAAAAGAAATGGGTTACAGCGTAGAAGAAAGAAGGGTAAGCATTGATGAAATAATTGAGGCATATAACAACGGGAGCCTTAAGGAAGTATTTGGCACAGGCACCGCTGCGGTAATAGCACCGGTAAAAGAACTGCGCTATAAAGATTTTGTAATGCAGTTTGACACCACCAAATGGACCACCGCACCCGCCGTTAAAGCCCGCCTTGCCGATATACGCGAAGGCAAAGCCCCGGATGTGTACGGGTGGCTGGTAAGGGTATAGATTGTTGTTGAAATGTACTATAACAGCGGCCTGCAGTGATGCAGGCCGTTTTTTTGCCGCGCAGAGCAGAAGGCTCTATAAAGCGCATAAGTATTTGAAGTTGTAAGATGCTCGGAGTTAGGACTATGCTATTTAACCTTTTAATCTTTTGTATTTATTATTGATTTGGGTAAACTGGTTAAGTGTCCAAAAAAAAGTCTGCTTTTGCTTAATGATTAAATCGTTTTTGTTGTATAAGCTTATAACCCAAGGGGTGTAAAATTCTAACAGGTTCTGTCTCATCGTTATCCTAATATTTTTCGATGGATAGCTATTTATTTTGGTTTTATTGAAGTATAAAGTTTCAATTGTTATTTGATTCGAATCCTGAAAGGAAACTTTGCTTAATATTTTTATGTTTTTTAAAGCACAATAAAGTAGCATTACCATGCCAATAGAGAAATACGCCAGGATATAATTATAATCAAAGCCGTATAAAATATAATGCAGTGCCAGCAATAGAGAAAAAAGGATAAAAAATATTCTAAGAAAAGATATTAATACTCGTTTTAAGTAATTTTTATATGCCGGATTTATTGATACAATGTTTTCTTCCATGTTTAGTTTTAAATTATTGGAATGTATAAATAAAGGAAATGACAGACTTAAATTTTATACCAATTAGATTTTAATAATTGTCTAATTATTTGTATATTTGGGTATGGCACTACCTAAGCAATTAATCATCCCGGAGAGCGTCGGGGAGTTGAAGAAAATACAACGTGGCCAACCACCTTACTTAAGTATCCGTAT
>DASZUX010000046.1:0-2555 GCA_035547455.1 Chitinophagaceae bacterium | reverse complement strand
CTTTTCAGATAAACAAACAGGTGTGTATAATGGAGTACAGGCCAGCAGTTATATGAGCCAGGTGAGCCAGCAATTGAGGAAAAACCCCGGGGACCCGCAGGCCCAGGCTTTTCAGAAAGGCGTTCTTGATGCCTCTGTAATGGAAGGAAAGGCCAAAAAATACCAGGCTTTAATTTCCGGCGCTGTGTATATACCCAAGTGGATGGCAGATAAAACAGCTGCAGACAACAGCTCGATCACCAATGTATCTTATGTAGATGTTCCATATTCATCTATTCCTGATTCTACTATTAAAGTAAGTGACGGGGAAATAAATGATTATATAAAAAAACATGCCAGTCAGTTTGAGCAAAAAGAAGAAACAAGGCAGGTAGCATACGTTACTTTTGATGCCGGCCCCAGCGCACAGGACAGCGCTTCAGCCGAAGCACAGGTACTTGCCCTTAAAAATGAATTTCTTGCTGCTAAGGATGTAAAAAACTTTTTGCAGGCAAAGGGAACCACTATTCCTTATTATGACGAGTATTTAAGCAAATCGCAAATACACCAGCCAGTTAACGATTCATTGTTTAAACTGCAACCAGGGCAGGTGTATGGGCCATACAAAGATGCAGGTAACTATGTAATGGCAAAAATGATTGATGCAAAAGTATTACCCGATTCTGTAAAAGTGCGGCATATACTGGTTGCTACAGCAGATGTTGATCCTCAAACGCGCCAGATAGTTGGTACGCTGCGCGACGACAGTACTGCTAAAAAAAGGCTTGACAGTGCCATTGCAGAATTAAAAGCGGGTAAGAACTTCGACTCCGTTTGTGCTAAATACTCTGACGACGGTTCAAAAGCTACAGGTGGTGTAATGCCTATGTTCGCAACCGGTACAATGGTGCCTGAGTTCAACGACTTTTCATTTACGGGTAAGGTTGGTGATAAACAGGTGGTTAAAACAGTTTTTGGGTACCACTATGTTGAAATACTTGATCAGAAAGGTTCTGAGCCGGCATATAAAATTGCATATTTGGCCAAGCAGGTTTCCGTTAGCCAGGAAACAGATGCTTCTGCACAAAACGATGCGGCAAAGTTTGCTGGGTCTGTGCATAATATTAAAGAATTTTACGATGCTGCAGCAAAAATTGGTAAAACTCCTTTTACAGCCGCAGGCATTAAAGAAAACGACTATACCATCAACGCCAATAATTTTGGCATGAGTAACAGTTTTGGCAGCAACCGTCATTTTATACAATGGGTATATGGCGGCGAAGTAGGCGATGTATCTCCCCAACCAGAAAGATTCACTCAAAAATACGTGGTAGCGGTTATTACCGGTATTAATAAGGCAGGCCTTCCTTCGGCTCAATACGCCCGGCCAATGATTGAGGCAAAACTTAAGGCCGGTAAAAAAGCGAAGATGATTATTGATACCAAAATAAAAGGCAGCACCCTTGATGCTGTGGCACAGGCAAATAATACTACCGTTCAACAGGTGGACAGTGTTGCCTTCCAGGCAATGTTTATTAAAAACCTGGGCCAGGAAATGGCGGTACTGGGAGCAGCGTTTAATAAACAGCTTACCGGTAAAATGAGCCCCCCCATACAGGGAGAAGGCGGGGTGTTTGTTATACAGCCTTCAGCCATATCTGGTGTTGCTCCTGAACAGGGCGGAGCAGAAGCACAGCGTATTGCGGCTACTTTAAACCTTAAACGCCAGCAGGGTAATTTTGTACAATTGCTGGTAAAAGAGGCTGATATAAAGGACTACCGATCTAAGTTTTTTTAACCTATTTTGATATTTAAGCAAAGGCCCGCAGTATTACTGCGGGTTTTTTGTTTTTGGGAATTTATAGGAGGCAGGCAATTACACCCACCCTTATTAAGTAATTTTGCGGGATAAAAATAACAGCATGCAGGATACCATTGTGAACAAGGTTGCAGAAAGCGGGCTGGTAACTATTGACCTTGAAAATTATTACCCAAAAGGAGAAATAAAGATTTTTGATTTGAAAGAATTTCTTTTTATGGGGGTGATACTGAAAGAAAAAGATTTCAGGGCCGGCCTGCAGCAGAAAAACTGGGAAGAATACAGGGATATGTATGTAGGTATAACATGCTCTGCCGACGCCATTATTCCCGCATGGGCTTATATGCTGGCTGCAAGTTACCTGCAGCCGGTTGCAAAAGATGTTGTTTTTGGAGATGACAAAACACTCGTAGAAACATTCTTTACAAAAAGCATTGCGGCAATAAACGGAGAAGAATATACCGGGAAACGCGTTATAATAAAGGGTTGCGGCGATGTGCAGGTGCCGGAAGGCGCTTTCCTTGATATAACCGTCAAATTAAGGCCTTACGTTAAAAGCCTTATGTATGGTGAGGCCTGCAGCAACGTACCTGTATATAAAAAGAAATAACCGTTAGAGATATTCCCTTTCTTCTGCAATGGTATAATGTTGCGCCCGTTCGTCAAACCGTAACAATATTGTACGGGCTTTTGAGGGAACATAAGCCGTCTCATAATCTTCTCCTGTAAAAGCCTTTATATTTTCAAGAGAATCAAA
>DASZUX010000045.1:0-1608 GCA_035547455.1 Chitinophagaceae bacterium | reverse complement strand
AATGTAGTTGCCAAACTGGTTGCTGTTGGCAATGCTTATAAAAAATGCCTCGGTAAAAAAGCTAAAACCGTTAATGGTTATTTCAAACTGGTAGGGCTGTGCCTTAAAGTAATTAATAATGGTTTGCTGGGTATAAGTAATTAACCCTCTTGACGCCTGCTGGGCAAAGTCGTGCGCTACGCTGGCATCAAACCCTATGCCGCTTAACATGCAGGAGTAGTGGTTGTTTATTAAAAAGGCATCAACCGGCCTTGTTTTAGCCTGTATAATGTGCTGCATGGCAGCAAGCGGCCTTTTAGGAATGCCGGCAGCAAAAGCAAGGCCGTTACCGCTGCCAAAAGGTATAATGCCAAACCTTGTTTTGGTACCACGCAGGGCACTTGTTACCTGGTTTACTGTACCGTCGCCACCAATAATTACTACATCGGTAATACCGCTTTTGGCTATTTTATCTTTCAAAAATTCGTAGTCGCCGTCCTTGTTGGTAGGTATGAAAGCATAGTCAAATTCGTTTTCTTTCGCAACTTTTTCTATCTCCTTCAGTACACTGTCTTTTTTTGTGCCCCCCGATATAGGGTTGACCAAAAAAACAATATTTCTCCTCATTAATTATATATATTTAACAGGCAATCGCTAACGTTCTGCATTTTGCTAAGCTGCAAATGTATAAACAATAACTATGGCACAAGCTACCTTACCTAAGAACCCATGGAGCTTTATGAAAAAAATAATTTTCAGGTTCTGGTTCCTGTTTTTGCGTTTTACATATTTCTAAACCCAAACGGCTTTTTTCCCTACATTGATTATGCTTACGAATTTTATATATCGCCCCACATATACTGCACCTTAGTTATAATATAACTGTATTTACCAATGGCAGCGGCGATACTACTTACGATTACGTAATACTGCTTTTTTTAACCGTAATGGCATTAATTGGCTGTGCTGCATGGACTTTGATTGACAGGAAACGGCAAAGCTATGATACGCTTAATTACTGGCTGGTAACAGTAGTAAGGTATTTTGTGGCCTTTACCATGTTTAATTATGGCTTTGTAAAAATAATAAAGCTGCAGTTTCCCTTTCCCAGCCTTAACACATTAATGGAGCCTTACGGCCAATCGTCGCCCATGGGGCTTGCATGGAATTTTATAGGCTTTTCAAAAGGGTATAATTATTTTACCGGCATAGGCGAAATTACAGCGGGCTTTTTATTGCTATTAAGGCGTACCGCCCGCTTTGGGGCTATATTAAGCCTTGTAATAGCAGGCAATATTATGGCCATAAACTACTGTTTTGATGTGCCCGTTAAACTTATGTCGAGCGCGCTGGTAGTGATGAGCCTGTTTTTACTGTTTGAAGACAGGACGAGGCTTGTTAACTTTTTCTTCCGCAATAAACCCGTAGAGCCGGTTAGCGCAAAAGTGCCGCGGTTTAAAAAGAAAGGGTTAAACACCGGTATGACGGCAGGGGTGACGCATTAAAATATTTTAGGTGTTTTTTTGAGCTTCAAGATCAATTTGTGAGTAGAACGGCAAACAAAACAACCCCGAAGCGCTCGATCAGAAATCCATTTTGCACATTTTCACTTGATTCTTTCCAAAAAAT